>JBGTJG010000154.1:0-2613 GCA_041745235.1 Ferruginibacter sp.
TTTTCTCCGGGCCTGGATCATGGCTTCGGTTTTGTCGCTCATGATCTGTATGTGCTCACTTATTTTTTTTACGATCTGCAATTGATTTGCATAAGAATCCTTACTGACTCCCGCTTCCTTCAGGCCGTTTATGTTTTGCAGCAATACATTTTGGTATTTCACCGCAGCCGGTAAAATAAAAGTGCTTGCAAGATCGCCCATTACGCGTGCTTCTATCTGCACTTTTTTTACATAATCTTCCAGCATGATCTCATGCCTTGCTTCGAGCTCCAGATGCGTATAAATATTATTTTCTCCGAAAAGCTTTTTAGATTTTTCCGTAACAAATGCATCAAGTGCTAGTGGAGTTGTTTTTACATTTTCAAGTTTTCTTTTAGCAGCTTCTTTTGCCCATTCCTCACTGTATCCATCCCCTTCAAACAGGATCTTTTTGCTGTCTACTATATATTTACGTATTACATGGAGCAGCGCTACTTCCTTTTTATCTCCTTTCTCTATCAGGGCATCAACTTCTGTGCGGAAGTTCTTCAGGGTTTCCGCCATTACCGTATTGAGTGTGGTCATAGGAACCGCGCAGTTTGCAGAAGAACCTACAGCACGAAACTCGAACTTGTTTCCGGTAAATGCGAATGGAGATGTCCTGTTCCGGTCTGTGTTATCCAACATGAGCTCAGGAATACTTTTGTGTATATCCAGTTTTAATATTGCTTCATCCTGCTCGTCAAAATTTCCGCTTACCCTTTTTTCGATCTGATTTAAAACATCCGTCAGGTATTTACCTATAAAAATAGAAATGATTGCCGGCGGTGCTTCATTTGCACCCAAACGATGGTCATTACCGGCACTGGCAATAGAGGCACGAATGAGGCTTGCATAATCATGAACCGCTTTGATTGTATTCACAAAAAAAGTAAGGAACATTAGATTTGTCTTAGGTGTTTTGCCGGGAGCCAACAGATTCACCCCGGTATCTGTGCTCATGCTCCAGTTGTTGTGCTTGCCGCTGCCGTTTATGCCGGCAAATGGTTTTTCATGAAGGAGAATTACCAGGTTATGCCTTTTGGCTACACGCAGCATTACATCCATCAATAGGGTATTATGATCTACTGCCAGGTTTGTCTCCTCAAAAATAGGTGCACATTCAAACTGGCAAGGCGCTACTTCATTATGCCTTGTCCGGATAGGTATACCCAGCTTATATGACTCTTTTTCAAAATCAAGCATGAATGAATAGATCCTCTCCGGGATGGCACCGAAGTAATGATCATCCAATTGCTGGCCTTTAGCGGGCGCATGTCCGAAAACAGTACGGCCCGTAAGCAGCAGGTCGGGACGTGCATTTGCCAGGCCCGCATCTATAACGAAATATTCCTGCTCCCATCCGAGCGTAGCAGTTACTTTAGAAATGTTTTTATCAAAATACCTGCATACTTCTACTGCAGCCTGATCTAAAGCCACAAGCGCTTTCAACAGAGGCGTTTTTGTATCAAGGGATTCGCCGGTATACGAGACAAAAATGGTAGGGATGCATAAAGTCTTCCCATCACCGATCTCCATAATGAAGGCAGGAGAAGAAGGGTCCCATGCAGTATAGCCGCGAGCTTCAAATGTGGCCCGCAAGCCACCGCTGGGAAAGGAAGATGCATCAGGTTCCTGCTGTATCAAAGCACCGCCGTCAAATTCCTCTATTGGCGTACCGTCTCCTTTCAGGGTAAAAAAGGAATCGTGTTTTTCTGCAGAAAGTCCGGTTAGCGGTTGAAACCAATGTGTAAAATGGGTGACACACTTACTTTCTGCCCACGCACGGAGGCCATTTGCTATCTGGCTCCCCATGGCCCGGTCAATTTTTTTTCCGCCCTTTGTAGATGCCAGTAGACTTTTATAGGCCTCATCACTCAGATATTGCCTGGCTGTATTGAGGGTAAAAACATTTTCGTTGAAAATGCCGGTAATTTTTGCAGCACTTTCTACTCTTACAGGTGAGGTATGGGCCGCAAGAGATTTTACAGCTTCAAATCTTAAATTGCTCATTTATTTTGTATTAATACACAAAAAACGACTATTTATCTGAAGAAAACTAAAAAAAATTAAAGAATTATTGGAAAAACCTCATTTATATGTAGGGAAAGTACATATAAATAAAAACCTAATATATAAGGTTATTCTCAGCTTTTCCTTTGGGATACAATTCTCCACAGGCTAATCCAATTAATATTGGACAGAATGGGGACGATTATGAAAGGTAGGTAGATGCTGCGGTACCTTACAAGCGCCCCGGCATTAGTAATAGTATACCCGGTAACCAGTAGTATTAAGAATGTGAAAAATATGCCGAATACGATGAAAGCAGAATAATTCCCGGCTCGTTCGGCGGGATATAAAAGCATCAACAAAAATAATATCAGGTAAAATATGATTTCTGCCGCCAATACATTGGCAAAGTGATTTTTAAATTCACCGGGCAAAGGAGATAAGAACGCATGTCTTAAGGCTTTAGGGGTAGCATGAACAATGCTCTTTAAATTCGGTTGAATAGTATCATTTTGATATTGAGTGGCCGCCGTTTCCAATGCGAAAAACGCCTGCTGTTTATTTACAATAATTTTAAGCGGA
>JBGTJG010000155.1:0-4692 GCA_041745235.1 Ferruginibacter sp.
ATCAATACGGAAAAGGGCTATTCTTATCATAGTCTCATGGAAACCGGGGGTGAAGTTGTTGGGTGCATTACAGCCATACCTTTCACTTATTCTTATTTTAAAAAAGAAACCACTTTTTGTTACATGGGTTCGCTTTTTATACTGCCGGAATATCGAAAAGACCCGCTCGCAATGTTTAAACTTTACCGAAGCATAAAAGAGATGCTGATCAAAGAAGGAGTAACCCTTTTAATGTCAGTTCCCAATAAAAACTCTCATCCTTATTTTATTCATGCGCTTAAATGGAAGCAGGCAGGTACTCTGCCTTATTATGCCCTTCCAGTTAACTTCGGTACTATTTCCGGCGGGAATAAGTTACTGAATTACCTGTCTGCCGCATTTATACAAACCCAAATATTCTGCAGCAATATTTTAAGTTCTTTTGTAAACAGCAAGGAAAAAAAAGCAGATATTTTTTTAATTCCAAAAGAGCCCCTTACAGAGCTGCAAAGATATAATGATTCTCATATAAGAATAAAAACAAAAACTTTTAATGCATTTTACAGAGTAGAAAAAGAGGATAATATCAATACTGCTTATCTTATCGACTTTTATAATGCAAATCATGAAAGAGACAGTCTTAGCCTTACCCGGGCAGTGAGGCACATTATTACGAATAACAAACCTGATCTGGTTTTGTTTATAGGAGAAATAAAAATGTTTCAAACAGTTCTCTTCAGGGTTCCAAAAAGTAAAGAACCCCGCTCACTGAATTTCTGTATGGAAATACTTGATAAAAATGAGATTGGTGAAAAAGCATATCAGGCTTCTTCATGGAATTTTGGCCTTTATAATATTGATGTGAGGTAAAACCAGATGAAAAAAATAGTTGTTTTAGAGAATAGTTTTTTTTCCACCGTAAGCATGCGGCGGGCATTGATGAATGCACTCACACTTCAGGGTTTTAAAGTGTATATTTTATCTTCAGGCAAAGAAGAATTCGCCGAGCAGTTAAAAGGTGTCAATGCTGAATTTGTAGATATCGGAACGAGTAACACTAACCCGATCGAGATATGGAAATACCTTGGGAGAATGCATTCCGCAATAAAGCAGATCAATCCTCATATTTGTCTCACATTTACCCCACGTCAGAACATATACGGTAATATTATATGCAAAATTCTTGGCGTATCTTCATTAACAAACATTACCGGTACCGGTGTTCCCTTTCATATTAAAGGATTTGTGTATTGGCTGGGAAGATTATTATACCGCCTTGTACTAAAAATGCCAAAGGTGGTATTCTTCCAGAACAGGGATGATATGCAGCATCTTATCTCTGAAGGATATGTCTCGGAAGGTAAAGCAGTTTTAATTCCCGGCTCAGGAATTGAAACAGATGTGTTTTTACCTGTGTATAAGGAGGAAAATGCCAAATTCATATTTCTGTTTATCGGCAGATTAGTAAGAGTAAAAGGGATTGAAGAGCTGATAACTGCAGCGGAAAATATTTTAAAGGATAATAGTCATTGTGAATTTTGGATCGTGGGTCCTGTTTGGAAACAGAATACCGGTAAGCTCAGTTTCACTGAAGCGCATGTGGAAGAATGGCAGAGAAAAGGTATTATTTATAAGGGTGAGGCAAAGGATGTTCGCCCGTTTCTTGCAGCATGCGATTGTGTTGTGCACCCATCCTACAGGGAAGGGCTATCGAATATATTACTAGAGGCCGCATCTATGGAGAAGCCAATTGTTACTACTGATGTAACAGGCTGTCGGGATGTGGTTGTTGACGGCCTGAACGGGATTTTATGTAAGCCGAAAAATTCAGGTTCATTGGAATTGGCACTGAGAAAAATGCTTGCATATACCGATGATGAAAGAACTGAGATGGGAAGGCAGGGACGCATTAAAGTAAGAATGGAATTCGAGAAGTCTATTGTAATACAAAAATATACTGAACAGATAAATAAATTCGTTTAACGAGTATGGCAAAGGCAACAATGTCCATAGATTGGGAGGACCTGGGGCAGATGTATGGAAAGTACCATTATGGTAAAATCACCGAACCTGTGCGAGGTACTATTGAGCGTCAAACAAAAATTATTTTAGATCTATTGGACGAAACTGATACTAAAGCAACTTTTTTCATTCTTGGTGCACTTGCAAAGTATAGGCCTGAACTCGTAAAGCAGATTGCAGGGCGTGGACACGAAATTGGTTTACACAGCCAGAATCATGATGTAATGTTCACCCTTACACATACACAGGCAAAAGAAGACATTACTACTTCTCATAAAATTGTAACTGACATAATCGGTGCGCCTGTGTATGGTTACCGTGCGCCGTTTTTTTCTGTGAAAAGAGAGAATCTTTATTTATTGGAAATACTTGCTGATCTGGGCTTGCTTTACGACAGCAGTATATTTCCTATGGCACTGCCGCGTTATGGCATCAAAGGGTTTCCGCAGAAAGATGCACTTTATACTTTACCAAGCGGTAAAGAAATTGTAGAGCTCCCTATGACAACAGCTCTGCTCATAAATAAGCCCGTGCCTGTCTCCGGCGGTGGCTACATGCGTTTAATGCCTGCACCACTTATAAAGAAAGTTTTCCGAAATTTACAGGCTAGGGAAAAAGACAGCATGATTTACATGCATCCTTATGAATTTGATTCCCGGCCAATTGATATTTCTTCAAATTATCCGCAAGGAGAAGGGTACTCAAAAATTAAAGTTGCCGCACTGAATTTCCGGTGGAATATTTTTCGGCCCAGCATTGTAGGGAAACTTCGCAGTCTGCTGAAACAGCACTATTTTATTACTGCGCGGGAAAAAGCTGAGTATATAAAGAATAACACTCTTGCTGTCCCATTGAAATAGTTCACTTCACCTATCCGGAAAGAGGGGATTCATAAAATAATCTCCGGTACATTTTCCCAATCATAAAACACATTCTTCTGCTTATCATCCGGCCTCATCTTCGGCGTTCTTATCGTATACACCGTATGGTATTTTAATTCTTCAGCGGGCATTTCATAATTTAAAATATCTCTGTACTCTTCCGTATTTAGATCATCTGTCAGCCATTTTTTTGAAAGTAAAAGAGGTAACATTAATGGCATTCGTCCCTTGTTTTCGCCGCCGTTATGTATCTCTTTCATCACGGCATTAGCGGCGCAGGTTATTATGGTGTAGGTATATCTTTTTTTTATTTCTCCTGTTTCTATATCAGGCAATTCTGCTGCAGAATACAGGCCGGGCAGGAAGAATGTTGGCTGTTCTTTTAACTGAATAAAGTAAGGCACTTTCTTTTTTAATCCTTTTACTTCCCGGTGTTCGTAAAAGCCAGATATCGGGATCAGGCATCTCCTGTTCCTTATTTTATACCAATAGCTTTTTGTGTCTTCCAGAATTCTTTCGCTCCGGGCATTGAGCATAGTAGCCCTTTGTTTCTTATAAGCATCTTCATCTTTTATAAAAAAAGGGATACAACCCCATTCCATAAGGCGGCAATGCAATTGCTCATCTTCTTTGTTTCTGTAGATGATCGGATGTTCTGCGTGATTATGTCCTGCGATGTGTACCGGTTCAAAATTCATTTCGATCTGCTCATCAAAAACCAGATCAGGAAAATAATCCGACAGGCTTTTCATCTTTACGGTAAATGAAATATCATAACACATTTTACTCCTTTTCTATTTCCTCAAATTTAACCCGTAATTCCTGCGTGCCCCGTTTTATGGTAATGTAAATTTCTCCGAATACCACCTGTAATTGTGTTTTAATGCTTTCATCTGCGCTAATCCGCCACGTAGTTTTTTTAAGGATATAGCTTCTGATCTTATCCTTGAATAGCTTATCTGCTGTTTTTTTTAATTTGCCCGCATCACTCACGACAGACCAATACACTTTATAGGATGAATCGTGTGTCAGCATCTCAGAGATCTTAGCAACATGATTTATCTTTTCAAGATTTATTACCGCGGCATATTTATCTGAGCTTATTGCAGCCAAGTGAATTTTAGCGAGGCCTATATCATCATAATCAGAGACAAGGATTGGAATCTTTCCGTCTTTTTCTCTAACCCGATCATACGTTTGAGTGACCAGATAAATCTTCTTTAAATCTTTTAGCCGTTTTATATATTCCGGCTTAAATATTTCAAACGGTTGCAGCACTCTAGTTCTTTATTTTAATGATCTGTTTTATATCAGTTGTATAGCGTGGCGAAAGGTGCGCAGCTCTCGCTTTGTAATTTTTTTCAAAACCCTGTATACCAAAACGCACAATTCCTTTGCCAAGTGATCTGTTTACTTTATCCAATGCCTCATTTGCCTTTTTGCTTTTTGGGTTTACAACCGGTGAAAAAACATTTAACTGAATTTCATTTTCCGGTACAAAATCCCGCAGGTCTACTCCGCACTTCATATAATTATATCCCGGCCTGAATATAATTTCAAATCCTTTCAGCGCATATTTAATGATCTCAGGTGTAGATGCCGTAGCCGTTTCCATATGTATAATAAGAGAACGGAAGTATTGCTTATCCTGCGGCCGGTGCGGATTGGTGTTTATAAATATCTTCATTTCTTTCGCCGCACTTTTTTGCTGCCGCAGTTTTAAAGCGCAGTTAGCTGCAAAATTGCTCATCGCTTCTTTGATAATATTTTTATCCGTTGTGAGAGATCCAAAAGACCTTCCCGTACAGAT
>JBGTJG010000156.1:0-5078 GCA_041745235.1 Ferruginibacter sp.
CTCTGTGACATCTGCCATACCCTTTACGGCAAATTTAAAAACAGACTGCCCCTCCTGATATACGTAATGTTCTCTTGCGAGGACGGTTTCTATTGTAGAGGGCTTTACGGAACCGCCTGCTTTCATATGGAGGTGTTGCCTGCCGCTTCCGTCACTTTTCAAAACGCTGTCCATTACACCGTTTTCATCTGCAGACGGTTCTAATAGTACTGCGCCCGCACCATCCCCGAATATGATACACGTTGTGCGGTCAGTGTAATCAATAATGCTGCTCATTTTATCTGCACCTACTACCACTACTTTTTTGTAACGCCCGCTTTCGATCAGCGCAGAACCTGTGGTAAGGCCATATAGAAAGCCGGAGCATGCCGCTCCTATATCGAAGCTAAAGGCATTTTTTATACCGGTTTTGTCAGAAATAATATTAGCTGTAGCCGGAAAAACCAGATCCGGCGTAACAGTAGCACAAATGAGGCAATCGATCTCTTCAGGAGAAATGCCTCTTTTGGCACAAAGGTCTTTTACTGCTGCGGCACCCATATCACTGGTTCCCAGTCCTTCACCCTTTAAAATACGCCTTTCAGAAATACCGGTTCGGGTGGTTATCCATTCATCGGTAGTATCTACCATGGTCTCCAGTATTTTGTTGGTAAGTCTGTACTCAGGTACAAAGCCGCCTACACCTGTAATTGCCGCAATTATTTTGTTCATCAGGAAGTATTTTCCGGTTAGTTAGTTTCTTGGAATAGTAAAGGTAATTCAAACTTATTGCAGTCAAATTTAACGGAATAAGAACGCGAAATGATGTATTTTCGCTGATTGACAGATTTTTGTAATTTATGTATGCATACCTCAGGGGGAAATTAAGTTTTAAAAGCGCCGCTCAGGTCTGGTTAGATGTAAATGGAATTGGGTTTGAAATAAATATAACGCTGAACACTTACACTGCGGTTCAGCATCTTGAAGAGTGTAAACTTTTTACATATCTTCAGGTGAAAGAAGATGGTCATATTCTTTATGGCTTTGCAGAGAAGGCTGAAAAAGAAATGTTCGTGATGCTGATAAGTGTTTCCGGGGTAGGAGCAGCCACCGCCCGCATGATGCTATCGTCGCTGAGGGCAGAGGAAGTAGCAGCAGCTTTATCGGCCGGTAATGTTAGGTTATTGGAAAGTGTAAAGGGTATAGGCAAAAAAACCGCAGAGAGATTGGTCCTGGAACTCAAAGATAAAACCGGAACCGGTTCTGAGCCGGGCAGCCAAAATTGGGAAAAAGGAATCAATGCACCGGAAAGGGATGCTACAAATGCATTGATCGCATTAGGCATAGCACCTAAACAAGCTGAGCAATCAGTGAAGAAAATATTAACGGCAGAACCTGATATTACAAAGTTGGAAGACCTTATTAAAAAAGCCCTGAAAGCTATTTGAGAAAAGATTTACTTTAATTCATTTATCGGAATGCTGCTTATAAGAAAATTCATTTTTACATTGCTGGTCTGCGGTGCAGCACCTTTTTTGTTTTCAATGACCATTGCTGGTGAAGAAAACATTGCGCTGTTTACAGCTGCACAAAGCATTGCAGATACACCGCCCCCTGCATTGAGGTATCCGATAACTGATTCCCGTGCAGATGCGGTGTCTTCCTCTAACAGGGGTTCTTATTATCTGCCCAACCCTTCCAATTTTAATGATTCTGTTGTATACAATCCTACTACGCGTACTTATACAGTTTATGAAAAAATAGGCACCAGATATTACCGTGTACCTACTGTGTATAATTTTGATGAGTTCTGGGCCATGCGTAACAGGCAATCGGAGAACGATTATTTTCAACGCCGTGCTAATACTACGGGCTTGCTCAACAGGGGCAAATTTCTTAAGCCGAAACTTTCCTTATCAGATAATTTATTCAATCGCCTGTTCGGTAACGGAAAGATTGAAATAACCCCGCAGGGAAATGTAGATATTACTGCAGGTTACCAAGGGCAGAGAATTGATAATCCAACATTACCTGAGCGAGCAAGAAAAAGCGGCGGGCTGGATTTTAACATGAACGCACAGCTTAATGTGAATGCCAGCATAGGTGATAAGCTTAAGTTTCCGATAAATTACAATACCCTCGCAAATTTTAACCTGGATAACCAGCTGAAATTGGATTATACCGGTAATGATGATGATATCGTAAAAAGATTTGAAGCAGGCTCTGTAAGCTTTGCCTCTAAAGGAACTTTGATACCCGGGGCTCAGCAACTTTTCGGTATAAAAACACAATTGCAATTCGGTAAACTTTATGTTACAACCATTCTTGCGAATCAAAGATCTCAGCGGCAGAATGTAAACCTGCAGGGCGGCTCAGCATCTCAGAATTTTGAATTGAAAGGTGATGAGTATGAAGAGAACCGCCACTTTTTAGTAGCACAGTATTTCCGGGATAATTACAACAAAGTGATGAGTAATGCCCCCGCTATTACTACCCCCGTACAGATCCTGAAAATGGAAGCTTGGGTTACTAACCGAAACGGAACAACAACAGAGACAAGGGATGTTGTGGGCCTGATGGACCTTGCAGAAAGAAATCGTGTTCGCGGCGCACCGCTTATTAATGTGCTTGCCCCGCAAGCCATTCCCTCAAACGGTACCAATGACCTTTTAAGGAATATAACAAGCCTGCCCGATGCCAGGAACCCGGCTGTAGTATACAATAATCTTGTTTCGTTCGGCCTGAGCCCGGTGCAGGATTTTGAAAAAACATTTGCGAGAAAATTAGACAGCACATCTTATACTTACAATCGCCAGCTCGGAACGATCTCTTTAAGTGCACCGCTTCAAACCGATGAAGTTTTAGGTGTTGCATACCAATATTCATTTAACGGGAAGATATTCCAGGTAGGAGAATTTTCGCAGGATGTACCGCCTGACAGTACAACAGCCACACAAAAGGTATTGTTTCTGAAGCTCCTGAAGGCTACCTCACAGCGGGTTACGCTTCCTATATGGGACCTGATGATGAAGAATGTATATTCGATCGGGTATGGTGTGCTTTCACCTGCAGATTTTAAATTAGATGTATTATACGAGCAGCCGGGGCTGGGCGCAAAACGTTATGTTCCTTTCGGCGATAAAAATCAGGGTGCTCCCATCATTTCGCTGATCAATCTTGACAGGTTGAACAGCCAGCTGGATCCTCAGCCTGACGGGGTGTTTGATTACATTGAAAACTTTACAGTTGTTTCGCAATACAGCCGGGTTATTTTCCCGGTACTTGAGCCTTTTGGCCGTGACCTTGCGCCGCAAGTGTTTACAGATACTACGGTTGCAAAGGATACTTTATTTTATGCCTTGTATGATTCGATCAAAGCAGTTGCCCAGCAATTTCCAAACCTCAACAGGTTCCTGTTGCGCGGTTCAGCAAAAACTTCCGGTTCAGGTGATATCAGCATAGGGTACAATATCCCGAAAGGATCAGTTACAGTAACAGCCGGCGGGCGGTCACTGCAGGAAGGTGTTGATTATGATATCAATTATGATCTCGGTACAATTAAGATTATTAACCAAGCAATAATAAATGCAGGTTTGCCTGTGCAGGTAAATTTTGAAAACAATGCTTCCTTTGGCCTGCAGCAAAAATCATTTTTGGGAGTGAGGCTGGATTACCTCCTGAAAAATACTGTAAAAGAACAAATTTCTATTGGCGCTACAGCAGTACGATTGAGCGAACGCCCTTTCTTTACAAAAGTGAACTTAGGCGATGATCCTATTCGCAATGCCATGTACGGTCTGGATGTAAATTATAAAAGAGATATACCAAGACTGAGCAAATGGCTGGATAAATTACCTTTTTACAATACAGTAGCACCTTCATCCGTGAACGCTTACATAGAAGGAGCTATGCTTAAACCGGGGCATGCACCGCAGATAGGCAAGGGTGCTAACGGCGTAATATATATTGATGATTTTGAAGGAAGCAGATCCGGTATAGACCTGCGTTTCCCGGCTACATCATGGTTGCTTTCATCTACCCCTGTAGGTGCTACTGCCCGCAACAGCAACGTACCGTTATTTCCCGAAGCTACTTTGAACAACAATATTGACTACGGAAAGAACAGAGCCAAAATGGCCTGGTACCAGATAGAGCAGGTTTTGCAGCAGTTCAGAGCGAATAATAATCCTATCACAGATGCTAATCTGCTAAGTGACCCCCGGGTAAGGCAGGTTTATCAAAAGGAAATTTTCCCGCAAAGAACAACAGGTTTCGGTGAAAGCCAGTTGCAGACTTTTGACCTGGCTTTTTACCCGAAAGAGCGGGGACCATACAACTTTGATAATGCCATAGGCAGGGTAGATGCACAGGGAAATTTATTAAATCCTAATACAAGATTCGGTGGTTTGCAAAGGAATATAGACCAGACAGATTTTGAAACAGCCAACATAGAATTTATTGAAGCGTGGATACAGGATCCGTTTATTTTAAATCCGACTTCTGCAGGGGGGAAATTATACTTCAACCTTGGTAATATTTCTGAAGATGTTTTAAAAGACGGCAGAAGGTTTTATGAAAACGGGTTGCCTACTCCTAATGCACCTGCACCTGTAGACACTACGGTGTGGGGCAGGGTGCCTAGGAATCCTATCCAGGTAACAAACGCATTCAGCAATAATCCTGATGACAGAAAGTTTCAGGACATCGGTTTTGATGGCATGAGCGATACTGCTGAATTAGTAAAAAGACAGGCATATCTCGCAGGGCTGGCTGCTAACTTTGGTATGTCATCTCCTGCATACCAGCAGGCGTTGCTCGATCCTTCCAATGATAATTACCGGCATTACAGAAATGCAGCTTTTACACCTTCTGACGGAATCCTTACCAGATACAAAAATTTTAATCAGACCGAAGGAAATTCACCCATTGATAATGGCGGAGAGTTTACTTCTGCTGCCACATTATATCCTGATGCTGAAGATTTCAACAGGGATAACACGCTGAACGAAACAGAAGAATATTACCAGTACATCGTAGACCTTAAGCCTGCAACGGCCCCGGAGATGCAGATAGGGAAAAATTTTATTGTAGATAAAAAG
>JBGTJG010000157.1:0-3612 GCA_041745235.1 Ferruginibacter sp.
GAGGCCCGTCTTCAGGGCCTGTCGATTAGATTTTATTGTTGCCAGCAAAGTATCTGCACATGTGCCGAGTTCTGCACCAAGCATAACTGCAATAGCGCCCGGTAATTCTATCAATCCCTTTTTTGCTAGAGTAATAACTATGCCCACAGTAGCACTGGAAGATTGAATGACCAGCGTAACCAATGCGCCCATCCCCGCGCCTTTTATCGGGTTGTTCAGCTTTTCCATCAGGTTAGTAAAAACTTCACTGTCCCTCAGCGGCTCTACGGAGCGCTCCATGGTATATAATCCGAAAAAAAGTATCCCGAAAAAAAGCAGAGCTTGCGCACCTTTAGATATATTTTCATTACGGGAGAAGAACCCCAAAAATAATCCGATAAAAATGGGGATAGGAGAGTATTTGCCTATGTCTAAAGCAATCAGTTGAGAAGAAAAAGTAGTACCAATATTAGCCCCCATTACTATCCCGATAGCCTGGCGAAAAGTGAGCACCTTTGCATTTACCAACACAATAGTAAGGATAATTACTGCGGAAGAAGAATCCAGCAAAACCGTTACAACAGTACCTGTAAGTATCGCTGTAAATAAGTTGGACACACATTTCTGCACCAGTTTTTTTGAACGGTCGCCGAGCAATTCCGTGAGAACTTTAGAAAGTTGGCTTACAGCATAGAGAAAGAGTCCGAGCCCACCGAGTACAGATAAAATGATCTCCATAATTACTGATTATTTTTATTGCAAGGGCTATTTCCGAAAAAGATGGTACAACCTTGATGTATCCGCCTACATTGTTGTTTCCTAATCCCATCACGAGGATGAGTTTTGGGGATAAATTAGTAAATCTCGCAGGAATAAGAGATGAGACTTGAAAGGACAACAATTATTTAATGTAGGAAAATGAAAGCAGAGGGATCCTGGTTAATCGGATTACCTGATCATCAACACATTTCCCTTGTGCAAAATTACCTCTCCGTTGCAAATGGTTTCTGCCATCCACACAAAGCTTTGTGTATTTAATTCATTAAAACCCTGATATTTTCCATCCCAACCGAGGGAAGCAATATTGGGCTCAAAATTCTGACGTTCAAACATTTTTACCCCGAGACGATTATAAATGACAAAACTTTTTATTTTTTGCCCTCCCTGTGCCAATGGGAAATAAAAATCATTGAGTCCGTCACCGTTTGGTGTAAACGCAGAAGGCATATACAATTTACTGTTGAGGCAATTGATCTTCACGGAGACGGTATCAGCAGCACGGCAACCGTTTATGTCTTTTATTTTAATGATATAGTCAGTAGGGACCTTTGCGATGCCTGAAGCGGTCGGACATGTTCGGCAATCTAATCCCTGGCCCGGGGACCAGAGATAACTTTCAATATTGCCTGTATAAGCCGGGTTTAATGTGAAAGGCTGATTGAAGTCGAACTTAAGGTCGGGACCGGCGTTTACAGTTGGTGCATCATAGAGGTTTATGGTAGCAAATGCAGTATCTGTAAAGCAATTAAATGAATCCTTTACTACTACCTCATAAGTTATATCATCCAAAGGTTTAGAAACAGGGTTAAAAATGCCGGGGTTGTTTAAATATAACGAAGGAGTCCACGTAACAAAACCGTTTGAGTTCAACCGATATGCAACGGAATCGCCCGGGCAAATGGTAGTATCCGCAGGAGAGAGTGTGAGGTTGAAAGGGCTGTAAACTTTAATAAATCCCGTATCAGTTTTCTTACAATTAAACGCCGTGGTAGCAAGCGCAACGTAATCAACAGAAGTGGTTGGGTTTACCGTGACTGTATCACAATTAAGGCAGGAGATCTGGTTATTGGGACTCCACGTTACATTGTCTATCGAATACGCAATAAGCTCTAAAGATTGGCCGGCACATAAAGTGTCTCGTTTGGGCAAAACCCTGACAACGGGCAACGGATGAATTACAACAGGTTTACTTATTTTATTTCCACAGCCATTTACATCGGTTACAAGTAAGGTAGCTGTATACGTACCGCCTTTTGCGGGGTATTTATGCGGTGCGGGGTTAATGGCGCTATCGGACTTGTTATCTCCGAATGTCCATAAATGAGATACTATAGGCTCATTAGGATAAAACGGATAGGACAGATTTGTAAAAGTGATCGCTGTATCAGCGCAAACACTGCTCGTAGATGTAAATGCGGCAACGGGGCCTTTCACACGTGTAGAATTTCCTAAGTATAACGTGTCGCTGCATGTACCGGGCAGGGTATCTTTTATGACAACATAATCATTAGAAATTCCGTGATTTGTCGGGTTATAATTGATGACGGTTGAAGTAGTATCAGGAATCGTATCGTTGTTTATATAATAATCGTAAGAATAACCCGCGTTAGCAGGGTATGATTGATTTACATTATAAATGACAAGGCTATCCCGGCACACACTGCTTTTATCTGAAGTAAAATTAGGGACAGCAGTATAGATATTTTGGCGCAGGGTATCAATGCACCCTGTTGTGTAATCCCTCAACAATAAATGCGTATTGAATGTACCTACTGTAGGGAAAGTATGGGGTGCATTGAAGTTGACCGAATCTATAAACCCCGGTGCATCAGAAAATGTCCATTCGAATTTACTGATGTTTCCAAGTGAATTATTCTGAAACAGGTACCGGTTCTTTTGGGTGCAGGTGTTCGTAACATCATAATATGCAATCACACCTTTGATGAAAACCTTTACAGTATCCTTAAGCCCCGGGCAGCCGTTGAATGATGGTGTAACAATCGCATTTTTGTTTCCGAGGGAGGAGAACCGGTGAAAAATGGTATTTGTGGCAGATGTGCGAATAACCCCACCGCCGAAATTCCATGTGTATAAGTTGGCGTTTGTTGCTGATGCAAAGAACTGTACAGTTTCTGAACCGCAAAATGTATCCCTTAAAGCAGTTGTGTAAGCCTGGGTATTTGTAGGGGGAGTGCCAAATCCAAAAGTGGGAAAAGTATATTCACTCACACATCCCTGAATAGTGGTTACAGTAACCTTTGCATTAGTGATCGTTTGTGTGGTATTATATGTATGATTAAAAGACCCGAAATTATTACTGGCATTTGGCGTGGCGTCTCCCCATTGCCAGAGCACATTTTGCCTGGTATCCCCGGGTAATAAAGATGTAATCAACTGAAAACTTGCTACCACAGGTCTGCAGCCTTCCTTTGGCGTTACTGTAGCAGTAAGAGGAAACCTGGCTATCCGAATCGTGAGTGCTGCAGTCATTGAACAACCTTCACTGGTATAACCCCTTACAATAACTCTTACAGTGTCAAAATTCGGAAAAAACTTAGTGAGCGTGTTTACAGAAGTTGTTTGGGCAGGCGACCCGTCATCAAAGGTCCACAGCCAGCCGGTTATATTACTGCTTCCGTTTGCGGTAAACGTAATATTATCAGGTTTGCATAAAGAAAATTTGTTCGCAGTAATAGTAATATCGGGTGTTTCACGAACTGTTATTGTCTTGGTTTTTGTAACTGCTGCATTGTTGAAAACCGCGGTAAATTTCACTGTATATGTGCCGGGATCTGCGTAGACAATTGTATGAGAAGCCTGATTCCCTGACTGTCCATTCCCGAAATCCCATAA
>JBGTJG010000158.1:0-6905 GCA_041745235.1 Ferruginibacter sp.
ACCGAAAAAAGAGATATTTGAGTTTGCCATTCAAAGGGCCAATGCTAATATGAAAGAATGCCTGATGATTGGAGACAACCAGGATGCAGATGTGCAGGGCGCTATGAATGCAGGGATGGATGCTGTATTTGTAAACCATGTAAATGCGGAGCTGCGTCTTAAGCCTACATACACCATCACACATTTGCAACAGTTGGAAGATATTTTGTAGAATGGTATAATAACAATATCGGGTCCCCGCCGATCAGTTTTAGGGTCAGCCTGAGCTTGTCGAAGGCGGTGAAATAAATCTAAAACACCTATATCAACCCGGCTTCGACAAGCTCAGCCTGACAACTTATTACACCAAACATTCCACAAATAAAAACAGGCTGCATCAATACTGATACAGCCTGTTCTTTTCAAAAAGACAAATTATAATGCAACTGTAGTTGCGGTCTTGTCTTTATGACAGCTCTTCTTAGCTACAGCTTCTTTCTTGCAGCAGGTTTTGCCCATTGCACATTTCTTTTTGTTCTTCTTTCCTTTACCGGCTTCTGCAAATGCAGTACCTGCGAATAAAAATGCAGCTGATGCGAATAAAAATACTTTTTTCATATTTATGGTTTTAGATGTGTTTGTTTCTGCAGTAAAAATAAAACAAATCCTGATGTAATGGATTATTGTTTGTTAAAATATAACCAATCTTGGCTTTACGCTTCCTCACCAATGGTAGCAAGCACTGTTACACCGCCTTGTACTACTTCGTTAAGCCCCACATTTACTTTGGTTCCTACCGGTAACAGGAGATCTACCCGGCTGCCGAATTTGATGAAGCCGAATTCCTCTCCCTGCTTTACCTGATTTCCTACCTTAAGGTAATTGATGATCCGCTTGGCCACTGCACCGGCAATTTGCTTTACCAAAATCTCGGTATCACCTTTTCTGATCACTACAGAATGCCTTTCATTTTCGGTAGATGATTTGGGATTCCATGCTACGAGGTATTTTCCTTTGTGGTATTGGTTGTATACTACTTCGCCACTCAGGGGATTACGATTCACATGTACGTTTGCCGGGCTCATAAAAACGGAGATCTGCAATCTTTTCTCTTTAAAATATTCCTCATCTACGGTTTCTTCTATTACAACCACTTTCCCGTCTGCCGGGGAAATGATCCGGTTTTCATGAATAGTAAGTTGCCTGGCCGGCAATCTGAAAAAAGAAACAATGAACAGCCAGAAAATTACAGAGATCACGATCAGCAATATACACAGCCACAGCAGGCTATCACCGAAGAACCAATAAATAAAACCGTTAAGGATTATCAATACTACTGCGGCTATTGCTATAGAAGCATATCCTTCTCTGTGAATCGTCATGATAAGTTTTTAGGAAAACGAAGGTACTGTTTACCTCACAAAAAGCTGCACGTAAACCCATACCAATGGCGTAGCCAATAGCAATGAATCAAACCTATCAAGAAATCCGCCGTGCCCCGGCATAAATCTTCCGCTGTCCTTTACACCCGCCCTGCGTTTAAGTTTACTTTGAAACAGATCGCCAAGGGAACCGAATACGGCACAGATCGCAGCTATTGCGATCCAATGGTGTAAAGCAATGGATTGGGCAACGGGTACAAAACTGCCGATAAGACCAACAGCCACTATACATAATATTACCCCCCCGATTGTGCCTTCCCACGTTTTCTTTGGGGAGATCTTTGTTAACGGTGTTTTACCTATCAACGAACCTACCAGGTAAGCCATGGTATCATTGATCCAAATGGAGATCATAATGGCCATGGGGAAAAGGTAGGAATAGTTTGCAGGCTCGTAGCGGTCATTCATAAAAACTTCGCCAAGCCCGAGCATTAAGAATATGGGCACAATGATATAAGGGACAGCCAAGGGCAAAAACCTTAAATGCTTTGTGGGCTTTATCAGCCTCATAATTTTAGTGAACTCATACAGGCAACCCACGCCGATTACAACAAAGAGGATTGTAAACAGATAACCGTTAATTAGCAAACCTGCCAGCATTACTGCAACAAATACCAATGCAGTGATCGTTCTTGTTTTAAAAACTGCTTTGTTAAGCGCCACTGTTTTCTGTTTGATGATGCGCAAAAGAGCGAAATGGATCTGAAGCCGCTATGAGCAAATTTTCTTTGGCATCGATCTTAGCCCTGTTCATTGCAGAATATTTTTTCAACAGGAAAATGAGGCCAATAAGGGCCGCAACACATAACAGGCTTAAGCTCCAATGAAAGTCCGGCTCCAAAGCATCCATTTTATTTTTGCCGGGTGTATCCCTCATAAGATATAAGCCCGTCAATGCAATTGAATTATTCAGGAAATGCGCAATAATATTAACCCATATATTTTTAGTGTAGTAAAACATAAGGCCCAGCACAAAACCCAAAGCAAGCCTGCTCAGGAAAAGGTAAACCGACAAATGAATAAGGCTGAAGATCACAGAAGTAACAAAGATGGCTACCATTGGTTTTTGCCACCACTTTACCAATATGTTTTGTATGGTGCCGCGAAAGAAAACTTCTTCAAACATAGCCGGGAAAAACGCCATGATAAATAAAGCCACAATGTATTCCGGGAAACTTTTAAGGTTACTGAGCGCCAGGGCCTGCTCATTGTATAATGCCTCCATTTTTTTTGCAGCAACATCAAGCGAAGGAAAATTAGCTACTATATTTTTAGAAAGATCCGCAAGCGGTGCTGCCGCAAAACCGGCAGCCATCATGATCAGAAATCCGATAATTACCTGCTGTAAACTGACATATTTATTGAACCCCAGCCAAAACATATTTTTGCCGTTGCACACCAGGGACCACAGCAATGCAGGAATAAACAGTAAAAGAAAAGTACCTACAACCTGTATGGCCCTTGCCATATTCACGTTTTGCGGAGCAAGCATGGCTTTCATCATAGCCTCTCCGTCGGTAATTGATGTGCCTGCGGGGAGAATCTGAAGCGTCATCACAAGTTGTGCCCCGCCTGCGAGCAGAAAACCCAATCCCAGGAAAGCAAACAAAAAACCCGTCTGCGCCCAACCCGAAAAACCTTTAACGCTTTTGTACTCCATCCCTTGATTGTTTAGTGTAAATTTGCCGCCGCAATATACATCAGACGTTACCAATATAAATATGCCATCGATCGGCCCCATACAATTACCGGAGTTTCCCCTGCTGCTTGCCCCTATGGAAGATGTGAGCGATCCGCCTTTCCGTGCAGTTTGTAAAGACAACGGTGCAGACCTGATGTACAGTGAGTTTATCAGTAGCGAAGGCTTGATAAGAGATGCTATGAAGAGCATGAAGAAACTGGATTTTTCAGAAGAGGAACGGCCCTTTGGTATTCAGATATTCGGTGGGGACGAGGAAGCTATGGCGCTCAGTGCACGTATTTGTGAAGCGGTTAATCCCGACCTGGTAGATATCAATTTTGGCTGCCCGGTAAAAAAAGTAGTGAACAAAGGAGCAGGTGCGGGAGTATTGAAAAATATTCCGCTGATGGTTCGGCTCACAGAAGCCGTTATTAAAAGTACCAAGCTGCCGGTAACCATCAAAACCAGGCTGGGCTGGGATGATAACACAAGAAATATAGAAGAGGTAGCGGAACGTATGCAGGATATTGGTGTGCAGGCTATTGCTATACATGGGCGCACACGCTGCCAGTTGTATAAAGGAGAAGCAGATTGGACACTCATTGGTAAAGTAAAAAATAATCCCCGCATTCATATTCCTGTTTTCGGGAACGGCGACATAGATTCTCCGCAAAAAGCAAAAGAATACAAAGAGCGTTATGGGGTAGACGGTATCATGATCGGCCGGGCCGCTATCGGATACCCTTGGATATTCAGGGAAATAAAACATTACCTCGCTACCGGTGAAATATTACCTGCACCTACACTTGAAGAACGAATTGTGGTTTGCAAAAAACATCTTGAGCGTTCCCTGTTGTGGAAAGGCCCTGTAGTAGGCATTCATGAAATGCGCCGTCATTACACTAATTATTTAAAAGGCCTGCCGAATATAAAGGAGTTCCGCCTGCGACTCGTAACACTTAACGAGCCGGCGGAGATTTATGAAGTGCTTGCTGAAGTAGCTGAACATTACAAAGACCACAGTTTTGATCGGGTGCCTATTGAGATCATCAATTATCATCAGAATTGCCCCTTGTGATCAGTTACATTCCTGTTGCAATTTTTCTATTTTCTTCCACTCGGAATGTTACTATCCTTCTGATTAAGTGAAACGGCATAGATTCATCCAAAGGAAACTGTACTGATCCTTTTCCCTGTTTGTACTCAGATAATTCTTCTTTAAACTTTTCATGGCCCGTAGGAATAGCATAAAAGCCAATATGATTTTTAAATGCTGCAAAATAAATTAAGGGTTTCCCGTTCAGTTTAAAAGTGGGAATGGCATAACTGATACTCTCTTTTGCCCCGGGTGCTGTTTCTTTAATTATACTGCGGATTTCCTTTAAAATATTCTGAACATCTTTAGGAAAGCTTTCGATGTAGGTGTCTATGGTTTTATGTATTGTAGTTGTCATAAACGATAATTTCAATAACGCAATTTAATATCGTTACATAATCAAAGGAAGGTACGGAGCAGCATTTAAAGGTAGAAATTGCGGCAAAATACTCCTATGGAATGTTTAATGCTCCGCTATCCAATGCTCAAAATTTCATATCGGTTACCTGTAACTTCTGCCACATCACCCACACTCATCCCCATCATCTTTGCACCCAGAGGCGATTGCGGTGAAAGAGCAATAACATCAATTCCCTCTGCATTTATTTTACCCAACGCAATACTCAAAAACAAATAACCCCTGTCGGTTTTTACAAGACTGCCGTTTACGATCTTTTCCGCAGACAATGCAGGGTTTATTTTCTCTAAGGCAAGTTTTTTTTGCAACACATCTTCCAATTGCCCGCAGGTATTCGCCTGTTCAATCTGCAACATGGCTAATGCAGTTTCGTGCTTATCTCCGGCCGTACTCTTGGTTTCATTGCTGCCGCTTTCTTTCAGCTCTGCCAACACCTGTTGCAACAAATTGATTTTCTCCTTTATTAATAGGAGACAGTGCCCGTAAATTTTTTCTTTCAGTGTCATGATGCTTGCAAAATTATATTCTCTTCACTTAATTCCCCTTGGCTCGGATATTGTGTGAAATCTATACAAACCTTTTTACCACATAAATAACCACACATGTTAAAAGAACTTTTTGACCTAGTAAGGGGAAATGCACAGGAGTCTGTTATTGATAACCCCGATGTGCCTAATGAAAAAAATGAAGAAGTAGTAGCAGAAGCTACAAATACCATCGCTTCCGGATTCCGAAATATAGTTGCGGGTGGCGGTGTGCAGAGTCTCCTTTCATTATTCGGCGGAGATGGGGCCAATAAAAAAGGCCTGCTCAGCAATCCTATCGTTTCTATGATGATGGGGCATTTTGCAGGAAAGCTTATGAATAAGTTCGGCCTCAACAACAGCCAGGCAAATAATTTATCCGGCAACCTTATCCCTAATGTGCTGGGAAACCTGATCAACAAAACAAATGATTCTAACGATTCCGGTTTTTCTCTTGAAAAATTATTAGGCTCCATTACAGGCCAAAGCAGCAGTGCAAATTCCGGCATGGAGCAAAGCTCCGGTGGCGGCTTGGGCGATCTGCTGAAACAATTTGGCGGCGGTAGTCAGGATAGCAGTGGCGGCGGAATTATGGATATCGTAAAGCAACTTGCGGGCGGCGCACAGCAGCAGCAGCAAAGAAACGGTGGTGGCTTGCTTGATCTGATCAAAGGATTTAGCCGCTAGTTTTGAGAATATTTTTATTTTAAGCTGCTTCCTTACGGAGCAGCTTTTTTTATTTTACAGGAAGTAATGTATTTTGAACGAACGCCCGCACCTTTGTAGCAGGTGTGGAAATAGATTTCCAATTGCTTATCGCTGCTGCTCAATTTATAACTAAATGTTGATTGATTATTCAAATGCTGATTCATGCACGATGCTCGAACAAATGTTCAATGTTGAACTAATGCTTATTTTTTCTAAAGCCACACTTGCACAAAGCTGATGTTAGCGGTTCGGGCTTTTGTTTCGGACTTCTTATTTTAATATCTTACCTAAATCTTCTACTTCAAAAAATGGATTCATTTCAAAAAAATACCTCAAAATTGGTATATGTGAAGAGCCATAAATAATCAGATAACATTTGTCTTTTTCATAATTAACATTACGAAGAACATTATTGTAATTTCTTAAATTAGTTCCATACCAAAATGTACCTACATAATCTGTGATAGTCATATCACTTCCTGTTCCTACACTATATAAGAAATTCCAATTTACAAACTCATCCCTTTGTAGTTTAGTTTTTGAATTTAAAAACAATAAAAATTGACTGATTGTAGAGTTTTGTAATAATGAGTCTTGTTTTGGTAATTTATATGGATATGGTAAGTCATAAAATTTTGCATTTGTCCTTGTTGAATCATTAAAACTATCGATTGCATTGTATAAATCACGAATTGCTGCTTCAACAGCGTTTTTCGGTTTGAAGGAAGAATCCCCCAATTCTGCCGGTTGATAATTCATTCCAAACACCTTTTTATGTCCGAGTTTTTTCGCAGTTTTCATCCCCAACTGAAAAATTTCATTTGACTTAGTTTTTAGGTTTTGTGGTTCGCTCCCTTTTACGAAATCATTGTAAACGCTGTCGTAATATGGTTGATCTCTTTCTGTGAATTCTAAAAATATTTTATCTGGTTTTTGTACAACAACATTTTTTATAATTTCATTCACTTCATTTTGTCTTTTTTCTGTAAACAAATTTGAATGCAACTTACTGGCACTGTCAAGACTTTGAGTAAAATGGAAAGTTCCTAAAAGGATA
>JBGTJG010000159.1:0-3357 GCA_041745235.1 Ferruginibacter sp.
AAGGCAAAACTGATCATTTAGTCTGTAGAACGCACCAAACGGAGCTGGAGATATCTCCGTCAGTTTTTTATAAACTGCCACCGGTTCTATTGTTGTATTTGCTGCAGTAAAATGTACACAATAATTAATTTCATAACAATCTCCCCTTTGTATGTGCTTCTGCAATTTTTTAATATCCTGTAAGTAATCCTCCCGTGTAGTTTCATGCGAAATATCTTCTATGTCAAAACCGGCTGTTACTTCGGGGGAACTTTCCTGAATTTGCCTTATCAATTCCTGCTCCGGGAAATCACTTTTAAGCACCTCTATACTTCCGCCTGTAAGTCGAATTAAAAATTTAGGCTCAAAAAAGAATCCCTTTCCAAAATCGTTATCGTTTCTTTCTCCTCCAGAATAATCATCTCCGCCGGCATTATATCCGAGATGACCGAATAGCCACGACGGAACTTCATCAAAGAACGCCTGAAATGCAGAGAAACTTTTAGTACCGGTAAAAGTGAAAGAGCGCTCACAACCGGCGGCAAGAAGGCATTCAAAGGCAGGTTCACCGGTGCTGTAATTATTGTTATCCAATAAACAAAAAATGCTGAATCGGTTTGCCCAATTCAGCATTTTTATTTTAAGATCCGCGTGATCGTTCAAATTAAAATTGTCTTTATCAATATTCATTCATATCAGAAATCATAATCGTCATCCAAGCCCCCTCTGCCGCCGCGGCCACCTCCTGCTTCATCATTAAATAATCCGAATTCTTTAAAGTCATCATCAAGCTTCAGGTCATCATCATCATCCTTACTTTTTTTAGATGCAGCCTTCTTTAATTTGGATGCAGGTACATCAAATTCATCAAAATCGGGATCCCAACTATCATCGTCGGTTTTTTCCCATTCATCTGCCGGCTCTATGCTGTCATCGTCATCATCCTCATCGTCTTCCTTTGCTGACTTAGCTGCTTTACCTTTTCCTTTTTTTACCGGCACTTCTTCTTCATCAATCTCATCTTCATTCACATCTTCTTTTTCAGCGGATTTTGCTGACCCTTTATCAGTATTTAGCTTGTTGCTGTTTTTTACTGAAAGTTTCTTTTCTGCCGTTTTTTTTACTGCCATAATCTCAGATAATTAATTACGTAAATTTTAATCGGTAATTTTTATCAGCCAAATATTTGTCACTTATTTTTAAAAAATCTTTTACACTTTTACCAGCTGGTCCCTTCCGGGGCCATTGCTGATATAATTAACAGGTACTTTTAAATATTCATTAATATAATCTATATACACTCCCATTTTTTTTGGTAAGTCGCCAAAGGAATCAACGGTAGTAATGTTAGTATTCCAACCTTCGAATGTTTTGTATACCGGTTCAATATCCATCCCGCTCATCTGAAAGGGAATCTCACTTACTTCACTGTCATTTATTCTATACGCATTACATACCTTTAGTTCTTCAAGGTTATCCAATATATCTGCCTTCGTCATTACAATTTGAGTAATGCCGTTTATCATGCATGCAAACCGAAGTGCGACCAGGTCGATCCATCCGCATCTTCTCGGCCTGCCCGTTGTACTGCCGAATTCATTTCCGGTATTTCGGAGAAAATCGCCTGTAGCATCATGAAGCTCGGTTGGAAAAGGCCCGCTGCCCACCCTAGTGCAGTAAGCTTTTGTAATACCGATCACTTCTTTTATTTTTTGCGGAGCTATTCCCAAACCTGAACATACACCTGCAGTAGTAGTGTTGCTGCCTGTTACAAAAGGATATGTACCAAAATCAATATCCAGCATGCTACCCTGTGCACCTTCTGCCAGTACCTTTTTGCCGGAACTTATTTTTTCATTGATGAAATATTCGCCGTTCACGATCTTAATTCCCCTGAGAAATTCTAAGGCTTCGAAGAATTCTTCCTCCCATCCTGTGATATCTTCTTCGAAATTAAAATTGTCCAGAAGCTGTTGGTGTTTTGTTTTAAGCTTAGAATATAAACTTTTGAAATCTTTATTTAAAAGATCACCGACTCGCAGGCCGTTGCGACCCGTCTTATCCATATATGCGGGCCCAATCCCCTTTAATGTGCTGCCTATCTTTTCTGCACCCTTTGAAAGTTCACTTGCTTTATCCAGAGCACGGTGGGTAGGTAAAATAAGGTGGGTACGTTCGCTGATAAACAGGTTCGTCCTGTAATCAGCCCCGAATGCAGCTACAGCATCACATTCTTTGCGCAGCGTAATGGCATCAAGCACTACACCGTTTCCGATCAGGTTCACTTTATCTTCATGAAAAATCCCGCTTGGGATCTGGTGTAATACAATCTTTTTGCCTTCTACAAAGAGTGTGTGCCCCGCATTAGGCCCTCCCTGAAAACGGGCAATAACATCATAATCCTTTGCAAAAAAATCTACGATCTTTCCTTTTCCTTCATCGCCCCATTGTAAACCGAGGATAACATCAACCATGAGTAAGTTTTTTTTATTTTTCAGACCGGGCGTAAAAGTAAAATGAAAAAAGACAATCACCTAAAATAATACCTTTGCCGGGTTAATGTTATTTCATCCAACTGAATTCAGATACGATTGAAGCTGTTTATAAAAAATATGGTGTGTAACCGCTGCAAAAGCGCAGTAAATGATGTGCTTTTAAAATTTGGCCTTCACCCCTCCTCAATACAACTTGGGGAAGTGGAAATTGCTGAGGATTTGTCAGCCGAAAAGAAGGCATCGCTGAATAATTCGCTGCAATCTTTAGGATTTGAAATTATTGATGATAAGAAGCGTCGGACCATTGAAAAAATAAAAACCGCAATTGTAAATTCTGTTCATTATGCTGATGAACAGAGTGCGCTCAAGTTTTCCCAGATGATCAGTCGGGAACTGAACCTTGATTACAATTACCTCAGTAATCTGTTTACAGAAACAGAGGGCACCACTATAGAAAAATACTTTATTGCCCAAAGAATAGAAAAAGTAAAAGAACTGCTCAAATACGATGAGCTTTCTCTTTCTGAAATAGCTGATCAACTCGGTTACAGCAGCGTATCTTATTTATCCAATCAGTTTAAAACACAAACCGGCTTCACTGCCACACAGTTTAAATCGCTTGTACATAATCAGCGCAGGAATTTAGATGAACTGTAAATCTTACACATTAATCACTGAATACCGTATCAATTGCCGTTTTACCCCGCCATACCTTTGGGCTAAACATTAAAACATCAAATATGAAAACGGTAAAAGATCAAATTCAACAAACCTGCGGCAACCCGAAATGCACATGCGAAGTATGCATCTGTGAAAATTGTACATGCGGAAGCTGCTGCTGCGGAGAGGCATTTAGTTAAGAGTGTCAGGCTGAGCTTGTCGA
>JBGTJG010000160.1:0-6324 GCA_041745235.1 Ferruginibacter sp.
GGTATAAATGACAAGCTTAAAAAAGTAAGCGGTGTATTGGAACAGCTTATTGCAGATGTTGCTAATGTTCCCCTGCAAAATTTGCTGGATAATATTATTCGCACCGCGGGTGTGTTGCCCTACATCATGCAGCACCCGGAAAAGATAAAACTGTTGCATTTGCTCACGGCGCTCTTTGATTTTATAAAAGAAGAAACGGCGAAAGATTCTTACCTCAGCCTGAAGGCGTTCATTGACATCATTGACCTGATGGAAAAAGAAAACCTGCCGCTGCCTCTTGTACAATCTTCGGGTAATGAAAAAAGTGTAAACCTGCTCACCGCTCACGGTTCCAAGGGTTTGGAGTTTGAGTATGTATTTTTCTCCGGCGTAAATGCCTCTTTCTGGGAGAAGAAAAGAAAGCCCGGTGGCGGATATAAATTACCGGATACCATGTTCAGCTCTGCGACTGCAGCAGATGATGGCGAAGAATTGCGCCGACTTTTTTATGTAGCGCTCACCCGTGCGGAAAAACATCTTTTCATTTCCTATTCTAAATACAACAACGAAGGAAAGGAACTGGAACCATCTGTTTTCATTGCGGAGATACAGCAGATCCATGACCTGCCGGTAAATAAAGTTGCGATTTCAGAAGAAGATATGACGGCATTCCGTCTACTACAATTCACCGCACAGGCACCGGAGATAGAACATGCCGAAGATGACTTTATTGAAGGATTGCTGAGCAAGTTTGAAATGAACGTTACGGCACTGAACAATTACCTTAAATGCCCGCTGCAGTTTTATTACAGCAACCTGCTGCGCATCCCATCGGGTAAAAACGAGAATACAGAATTCGGGAGTGCGGTGCATTTTGCGCTGGAGAGATTATTTAAAAAAATGCAGGAGGGTGGGAAAGAATCCTTTAACGGTAAAGATGATGTGCTGGAAGATTTCAAATGGTATATGCGCCGCCACCGGGAAAACTTTACAAAAGAATCATTTGGACGCCGCATGGAATATGGTGAAACGGTTCTGAGTGCATACTATGAGAAATATGTGAACACCTGGAATAAAGTAGTGGCAATAGAAAGAAACATCCGCGGCGTAGTAGTGAAAGGAGTACCGCTACGCGGCAAGCTGGACAAGCTGGAGTTTGACGGTAAGAACATAAATGTAGTTGATTACAAAACGGGTGATATTGATAAAGCTTTGCCCTCTTTAAAAGGCCCGAATGATAAAGAACCGAACGGGGGCAATTACTGGCGGCAGGCAGTATTCTATAAGATCCTGATTGATAACTATGATCAGAAGGATTGGAAAGTGGTAAGCACAGAGTTTGATTTTATAGAGCCCGATAAGAAGAAAGCTTACCGCAAAGAAAAAATTTTAATTACCCCCGAAGATATAACTACCGTGACACAGCAATTATATACAATATGGGAAAAGATACAGGCAAAGGATTTTTACACCGGTTGCGGTAAAGAAGAATGCAGGTGGTGCAATTTTGTAAAAGACAATGAACTTGCCGTTACCCTTCATGATATTGATCTTGCAGAAGAAACTGACAGAGAAGAATAAGCAGGACTACTTTACTTTTTCTGCTTTGCGTGCCTCAAGGATCTCTTTCTGGCGTACTATTTCTTTCTGCTGGTCTTCAGTATCCTTTTCGTTCTTACGGAGGTCATCCTGCAGGTTACGGATCTTCTTTTCAAGATTTTCTTTATCCTCCTCCAAGTTTTTTAATTTCTTCTCCGCCTTTGCTACTGCATCATATTGCTCCATGATCATATTGTCAGCGTTAACGCCTGCGGCTGCTGCTCCCAGATCAGTAAGAAACGAACGTGCATCTGATATATTGGCAGAAACTACATTTTCATTATTTCTGTTTATGATCATGATGAGCGTACTTATGTCTTTTTCACGCCTGCTTTTCCGTTCTGCTTTAAAGGCATAATCAAGGGCATCATCATTTATGCTGTTGATTACAGAATTATAAACAACCATATAGCCTCCTGATTTCTTTACTTTTAAACCCATTCGCTCAAGCTTATCAGTGAGACTTTTCTCTACTGTTTCCGGGGGATATTTATATTCTGCTTTAAGAGCAGATTGGTCTACTTTATTATACTCTGCACGGCTTTCGACGATCTGTGCATTTGCTATGCACAATGAAAAGGAGAAAAGAAGCAATAAGTATATGTTTTTCATGAGACCATGTTTAATTTGGGTGCAAAATACTTAAAAACCCGTGATAACAAACTGCTTGAGGTTTTATTAAAAGCCGGTAATCATTAAGGGGTTAATTTTGCGGCATAAGCATTTATGCGGATGAGATCAGGCAGCAATATTTTTCTACTTTTTACCGGGGCATTTGCATTCGTAATTTCTTTACTGGCCGGCGGATGTGCACAAATAGGCATGCCTGACGGGGGACCTAAGGACACCATTGCTCCAAAACTGATCCGGGCCACACCGGAAAACCTAAGCCGAAATGTGACGGGCAATAAGATCACCCTTGAATTTGATGAATACATTGATGTACAGAACCTGCAACAGAACCTGATCATTTCACCGTTACAAAATCGTAATCCGGCAATTATTGCCAATCCGCGGAGCATCACGCTGAGATTTCGTGACACCCTTTTACCTAATACTACTTATACCGTTCAATTCGGCGATGCCATTAAGGACAATAATGAAGGGAACGTTTATCGGGACCTCTCTTATGTATTTTCTACGGGGAATACGATAGACTCGCTGTCCATTGAGGGAAAGGTGATCCTGGCAGAAACCGGCGGCACGGACAGTACACTTACCGTAATGCTTTATAGAAATGCGGCAGATACCGCAGTGCTTAAAAAGAAGCCCAATTACATTGCTAAGGTAAACGGTGACGGCAGTTTTATTTTCAGAAACCTGCCCGGTGCATCATTTAAGATATATGCCCTCAAAGACGGTGACGGCGGTAAAACATACAATGCCAAATCTGAGCTGTTCGCCTTTGCTGATGAGGAAGTTTCTTCTGAAGACAGTAAACCGATCACATTGTTTGCCTATGCAGCGGAAAAGGCTACTGACATTAAAATAATCCCTACCCTGAAATCCCCGGCTGACAAAAGGTTGCGTTATACTGCAACTGTTCAGGGAAAGCAGGATCTTTTTGAACCGTTAGAGCTCGTCTTTAATAACCCGCTGAAAGAAACAGACAGCAATAAAATTTACCTGACGGATACGCTTTTCAGCAGGATCAGCGGAGTACGGTTTACCACTGATACCACAGCAAAGAAAATATTACTTTCAGCTCCGTGGCAGGCGGATAAAGCGCTTGTACTTATCATTGAGAAAGATGCTGTGAAAGACTCTGCAGGCAATTCACTTGCAAAGAATGATACGCTGAGGTTTAATACCAAAGCGCGGGAAGATTATGGCAAACTCACGCTGCGTTTTAATGATCTGGACCTTGCGCAAATTCCGGTACTGCAATTTCTTACAGGCAATGACATCAAATATTCTTATGCACTCACAGGCAAAGAATGGTCGAGCAATATGTTCATACCCGGCCAATACGGCATCAGGATATTATATGACAGGGATAAAAACGGTAAGTGGACACCCGGCAATTATGAAAAAAAGCTGCAGCCGGAAATAGCTTTAACACTGCCGCAAACCCTGAATGTGAAGGCAGATTGGGATAATGAGAGTGAAATAAATCTGTAAAAATAAGCACAGGTGTACTTTGTGTGTGGTTATAAATGCCCGCGCAAGCTTACCTCCTCCAAAAGTGTCGCGGCACTAAGACATCTTTAATCTCAACGGCTCCTGACCTTTCCTCTGATTTTTAGTTTGTATTTTCGCTCCTCATGCAATTCTCCTCTAAGCTTTTAGAAAATGCGGTAAATGAATTTGCGAAGCTCCCGGGCATCGGCAAAAAAACTGCACTGCGCCTGGTACTTCACCTGATAAAACAGGACATATCTGAAGTGGAAAATTTCAGCAGCATCATTTCTAAAATGCGGAATGAAATAAAGTTCTGTAATCGCTGTTTTAATATTTCAGACACGGAACTATGTAATATCTGCATCAATACAGGGCGGCAACAGCACCTGCTGTGTGTAGTAGAAAATATTCGTGATGTAATAGCTATTGAAAGCACCCAACAATTTAACGGGCTATATCATGTTCTGGGCGGAGTTATTTCGCCCCTGGACGGTATCGGGCCTGATCAGCTTACCGTAGAGCCTCTGCTGGAACGGATAAGAACAGAAGGTGCAGAAGAAGTTGTTTTTGCCCTGAGCCCCACTATACAGGGCGACACTACTATATATTATATCGGGCGTAAACTCAAGGACGTAAAGGTTAAGATAACCACCATCGCCCGGGGCATTGCCTTTGGCGGAGAACTGGAATATGCAGATGAAATGACGCTTGCAAAAAGCATCAGCAACCGCATTCCTGTGGAGAATTACATTACGTCCTGAGAAAGTTAATACGGAAGGGCATTTTTCTGTCTTTCACTTTACAACCCGTTGCAGTCTCTCATTTTGTAAAATCCACTTATTAAAGTATCTTTGCACAGTACGGGTGCAGGATTTGTTTATTGTTCATCCCCGTACATTTTGCAAAAGTGAACTAATAAACGAATTACATTTTCCGGTAATATACTTCTGCGGATCTGCAAATCGTTTCATTAGCCAATTATTCTTAATACGCCTTTTCATTTATTTGAAAAGATATACTGTATGTTATGGACATAAGAAAAGAGCTCGCGAAACGGATCCTGATCATAGACGGTGCTATGGGCACCATGATACAGCGCCATAAGTTAGAAGAAGCAGATTACCGCGGCGAGCGATTTAAAGACTGGCACAAGGATGTAAAAGGAAACAATGACCTGCTCAGCATTACACAGCCGCAGATCATTGAAGATATTCATGCGCTATATCTGGAGTCAGGTGCAGATATCATTGAAACAAATACATTCAGCAGCACGGTTATAGCGCAGGCAGATTATGATATGCAGGAGTTTGCTTATGAAATGAATGTAGCATCTGCAAAATGTGGCAGGAATGCAGCGGACAGATATACCGAAAAAGATCCTGCCAAGCCGCGCTTCGTAGCCGGTGCCATCGGCCCGCTTAATAAAACGCTATCACTTTCTCCTGATGTAAATAACCCTGGCTTTCGGGCAGTGACCTTTGATGAAGTGGCAGCGGCTTATACTGAACAAATTAAAGGCCTGGTTGAGGGCGGCGTTGATCTGTTGCTAATAGAGACAATATTTGATACACTGAATGCAAAGGCAGCAATTTTTGCTATAAAGAATTATTTCAGAAAAGAAAATAAACCGGAGTTGCCTGTGATGATCAGCGGAACGATCACTGATGCATCGGGCAGAACATTGAGCGGACAAACGCTTGAAGCTTTCTACGTTTCCGTTATGCATGCTAATCCTTTAAGTGTTGGACTCAACTGCGCATTGGGTGCATCGGAGATGCGTCCCCATATTGAAGAGCTTTCGCAGATTGCAGGTTGTTATACATCTGCATATCCAAATGCAGGTTTACCAAACGCGTTTGGAGAATATGATGAACAGCCCCATGAAACCGCACATATTATTGAAGAGTGGGCAGCAAATGGCTGGTTGAATATTGTAGGGGGGTGCTGCGGTACTACACCGGATCATATAAAACATATTGCGGGGGCGGTGAAGAACTTTGAGGCAAGAGTAGTCCCCACTTCAGAATTAGAATTAATCGTTGAATAGTACAGACATACAGAAAAAATGAACTCAATTAAACCATACTTGCGTCTGAGCGGCCTCGAACCGCTTACGGTACGACCGGAAACAAATTTCATCAATGCGGGTGAGCGTACAAATGTGACCGGCAGTAAGAAATTTGCACGCCTTATCAAAGAGAATAAGTACGAGGAAGCGCTTTCTGTTGCACGCCAGCAGGTAGAAGGCGGCGCACAGATCATCGATGTAAATATGGACGATGCACTCCTCGAAGGCGTTGAAGCCATGACAACATTTCTTAATTTACTGCAGGCCGAGCCTGACATTGCTAAGATACCGGTGATGATAGACAGCAGTAAGTTTGAGATCCTTGAAGCCGGGCTGAAATGTGTGCAGGGAAAATGTATAGTGAATTCTATCTCCATGAAAGAAGGAGAAGAAAAATTTATTCAGCAGGCGATCGTGTGCAGGGATTACGGTGCATCAGTAATTGTAATGGCATTTGACGAAGCGGGCCAGGCAGATACAAAAGCAAGAAAAGTAGAAATATGCCATCGTGCTTACAAAATTCTTACAGAAAAAGTAGGCTTTGCACCGCAGGATAT
>JBGTJG010000161.1:0-3318 GCA_041745235.1 Ferruginibacter sp.
CGGTTTTAGGGGCATCGGTTTGCGGTTCTTTTACCGGCACTTCTTTCTTTTCTGCGGGCGCTTCTACCGGCGGTGGAGGTACGTCAGGGGTATCCTCCACTACGGGTGCAGGAGCCGGTTCCTCTTTAGGGGCGTCTTTAAGAGGTTCCTTTGGTGGCTCCACGGGCTTCTCTTCTTTCTTTTTAAAGGAAAGGTCCTGCTCGTCTCTTTTCTTTTTAGTTTCCGCAGCTACGGATTTTACGAGTTCTACCCTGTCTGCCTTTTCTTTGGCAGACTTATCCTGCTGGTATTCTCCCTGCAGCACGCGGTACATTTCGTCGGTAAGCTTAGACGTCGGTTTGAGGTCCTCGGTGCCGCTTAAACTTTTAGACACAAGAAAGTCTATCAAGGTGGTTGCACCTATATTAAACTCTTTAGCGGCTGCCATCAGCCTGGGTGTTGTTACTTCTGACATTCTTTGTTTTTACTGTTCCTGCAATGTTGCGGGCAACAAATTTCTTTTTTGGTTTACTGTTGCATACTCACGATTTATTCTTTTTCAAATTCTTCGTTCAGGATCCTTTTTACATCTGCAATGGTCTCTTTTTCCAGATCCGTTCTTCTCTCCAGTTCCTCATCTGTAAGGTCAAGTACTGAACGAGCCGTATCACAACCTACTTTATTAAGGGCTTCTATCACCCATGCTTCTATGTCATCTGAGAATTCTGCCAGGTCAATATCAAAATCATCTTCTTCACCGTCATTATCCCTGAACACATCTATGTTATAACCGGTAAGCTCACAAGCCAATTTAATATTAACCCCGCGGCGGCCGATAGCAAGAGAAACCTGGTCAGGCTTCAGATACACGCTTGCGTGCATAGTTTCATTATCCAGATCCATACTGGTGATCTTGGCGGGTGTGAGGGAACGCTGTATAAGCAACTGCGTATTTGCGGTCCAGTTGATCACATCAATATTTTCATTCTTGAGTTCCCTTACAATTCCGTGGATCCTGCTTCCCTTCATGCCCACACATGCTCCTACCGGATCAATGCGGTCATCATAACTCTCAACAGCAACTTTCGCACGCTCTCCCGGATCACGAACGATCTTCTTCACAACAATAAGGCCGTCAAATATTTCGGGTACTTCAATTTCAAGTAGTTTTTCCAGGAACAGCGGGCTGGTGCGGGAAAGAATGATCACCGCCTGGTTATTTTTAAGCTCTACTTTCTTTACTACTGAGCGAACTGTTTCGCCTTTCTTAAAGTAGTCGGCATTTATCTGCTCAGATTTAGGGAGCAGCATTTCATTGCCGTCCTCATCTAAAATAAGCACTTCTTTTTTCCATACCTGGTATACTTCTCCGCTTACGATCTCGCCGATACGGTCTTCGTATTTTTTAATAAGGATATTACGCTTAAGGTCGTTAATACGTGCAGCAAGTGTTTGCTTGCCGGCAAGAATAGCCCTGCGGCCGAATTCTTTCTGAATATCAACTTCTTCATATAACTCTTCACCTACAGTATAATCGGGTTCAATTTTAATAGCGTCTTTAAGCTCTATTTCTGTAAGGGTATTGTACAGGTCATCATCTTCAACAATAGTACGGCGGCGAAAGATCTCCAGATCGCCCTTTTGGTCATTAACGATAACGTCAAAGGTTTCATCGTTGCCGTATTTTTTCCGGATAAGTGTTTTAAAAACATCTTCCATCACCTTCATGAGGGTGGGGCGGTCAATGTTTTCTGCTTCTTTAAATTCCTGGAAAGAGTCTATTAAGTTAATGCTTGCCATATTCCTTGCCGACCCGTGATCCCCGCCGGCAGGGGGTTTTGTTGTTAAAATTTGATCTGAACCTTAGTTGTTTTTATATCTGTAAAAGCAATGGGTAATTTTTGCTCAATGGCTTTTTTACCTTTACCTTCTGTAAATTCTATAGTGATGCCCTCCTCTGATACTTCCGTAAGCGTACCTTCTTTTTTACTATCGTCATTCATCGTTACTTCTACCGGCCTGCCCGTATTTTTCACGTACTGGCGGTGTATTTTCAGCGGCTCTTCTATACCCGGGCTGGATACTTCCAGGGAAAAATCCCCGTCCGGATACACACCCATTTCATCCATTATCTTATAGAGGGCACGGTTTATTTTAATGCATTTTTCAATGCCAAGGCCACTGTCTGCATCTAAAAAGATCTTAATGTTGTTGATGGGCCTTATTTTGAGATCGACCAGGAAAAGATCCTCCACCAGCATGGGCTGCAGCAGCTTTTTTACCCTTTCTATATCCTGTTCTGTACTCATAATGTCTGATAAAAGAAGAAGGGAACCATTGGTCCCCTTCCTTTCTGCGTCATTGTCTGCTGCAAATATACACCGGAAGGGCTTATTTGCCAAATCTGAGTTGGATTTAGCATGTAAAAAATATTAACGGAGGATATTAGCACAGCATAATAACTTTGCGTTATGAATATTTTTAAGCTTCTGGGAGAACTGCTGGCTGTTTATATACTTTATCAGGTAATTTTTAAGTTTATCATTCCGTTATATAAGAGTACCAAAGAGATAAAAGGTAAAATGAATGAGGTACAGGAGCGTATGCGGCAGCAACAGCGTTCGCAGACTACGGAACAAAAGCCATATGGCCCGGAAAAGGTGCCGAGGACCGGGAAGGCTGAAGATGAGGAATATATTGAGTATGAGGAGGTAAAGTGAGGGATGGAATACAGTAAGGGACGGGGGTAGCACGGGGTTCCCGTGAGGTTAACCTAAGGTAAGTCCCCTATAACTCCCGTATAACTCCCGTATAACTCGCCTGTAACTTGTCTATATCGTCGTGTACAGATACATAGGTGTTAATCTTTTTTTTCTTAACTTTAATTTGCCACGTATGTGGGCATTAGAATTAAGAGTATGAATTTCATGATTGCATTTAGAAAAATATGGAGCAAAAGGACAGGGTTACCCCTAGGATTGTTTTTATTACTCAGTGCTTTTATTATTACGGCCAAGGGCCAAATCTTAATGGGTAATAATTGGCAAAATAATACTGATGCTTCATTAGCAACATTTCAAATAACGAATAATGGGACCGTGCCGTTTATGCTTACTGATATTGCCAGTGTTTGCGGTGTATCAGGGCCTATGCCTGTGGCGGGTTTTTATAAAACAGGCGGCATAAATGGCCCGCCGGGTCCTATTACTCTGGCAAATGGCTGGAACCAGTTTGCATGTGCCAATATCACGGCGATAGCCCGTACCACTCAAAATATATATCAATCATTTTTTTCAGGATCACTCTTACTTATTCCCCCCGGAAGTACTTATGGTATAG
>JBGTJG010000162.1:0-4581 GCA_041745235.1 Ferruginibacter sp.
TAGTATTGGTTTAATAAATTATTTGCTCCTAGTTTTATCATTGTTTTTGATTTCAGAAGTTTAGCACTCACCTGTGCATCCAATGTTTGGATAGAAGGTACATTTCCGCTTGCGAAATCGCCCTGGTAGAAATACTCATCCTGCCATTTGTATGTTACATTAAAACCGTAACGCTTTCCGTTTCCGAAGCCGTTATTTGCAAGAGTGGCATTAGCCCTGTATTTAGGGGAATTAAAGAAAGAAACAAAGCCTGGAGGCAGGTCACTGAGCTGATCAGATGAGCCGTTTACAGAAATAATGAAATTGCGCGGCAATCTGTAATCTACCCCTAACCCGAAGCCGTAAGTTTTTACTTTGTCTTTTATATTTACCGGAACGGAGAAAATATTTCCTAATGATGTATCTGCTGCAGTGATAGGTGCACCTGTCTTATTCTGAACGATCAATTGGCGGGTAAGAAAATCTCTGTACTGTCCGAAATATGTATACGCATCAATCAAGAGTTTATCTCCCAGTTGTAAGCCCTTATAACCTACTTCAAAGGTAGAAACCTGTTCAGGCCGGTATTTCTCTGTATTCGCAACCACTTTGTTTCCTTTTCTGAGATCATCCAGAGAATACGTCGTGTTTCCGTCAAAGTTATATTTGCCACGGAAAAAAGGCTGTCCACCAATCAATTTATATCCATTAAGCTGAAGATCTATCCATTGCTGTTGGGTAGATGGAAAGCGATATGCTGTCTGGTAAGATAAGCGGACATTGTTGTTTGGCGCTACTTTTATAAGTGCAGTTGCTCTTGGTGTAAAACGCCCTTCAAAATTTTCATTTTTATCATATCTTCCGGAAGCAGTGATCTTTACCTTATCTGCCATAAATCCTTTGGTAAGCTGCATAAATGCACCGTACTCATTTATTCCTATTGTACTATCCGGTTTATCTGCAAATAAAGTTCCGTTAGAATTAAGAACATATTTCTTAAAATTACCTCCCACTAATACATCAACTGTTTTTCCGGTCCACTGCGATAAATTATATTGACCTTCTGCATTATACAGATCGGTTTTGTCTACGAACAAGCCACCTTTTGGGATTGGAATTTTTCTTACCTGATTAAATAAATCCTTAAAGGCCTGGGTGCCGGGTAATGGTCGTCCTACATCAGCTGTAGCACGTGCATTATTATTTGCGTTAAAATCATTTTGACCGGCGAGTTTGTTCGCAAGAAAGGCCTGTGAATACTGGATGTACCAGTCAGAAAGTTGCGGCGTAGGAATACCGTTAGTAACTGTGACTGATTTCTTCCATGCCTCGTTCAGAAGTGCTAATGTAGCTCCTGCATTAAAGCTTTGCCCTGAATTTTCCTGAGTAGTGTAGCCCCTGAGCAACCAGTTTTTATTTACAAATTCTAATTTGTACTGGCCCACTTTTAAATCCTTCAACGAATATCTGTCACTGCCGGTATATACTGTATTCCCCGTTCCCCAATGACCTGCAAGGATCATCTCTGTGGCGGGTGTGATTTTATAATTGAAAGAACCTCCTGCTTTAAAATTTACTGTATTAGGATTGATCACATCTCTTTCACTGTAACCTGTTCTGGAAACTTTCAGCGGATTAGTAGTTAACGTATTAATAAATGGCAAAAGGAATGGCGCAGAAGCTCCTATTCCCTGAAGGAAAGGCCTGATATCAATAGAGGTTTCATCTCCATACACATTTATCCCGTCGTAATTAGGATCTGACACTCTGTTTCCTCCTTTTACAAACCCTAATGAACCTATACGATTATAATTTCTTTCATCCACTGCTATCCAGTCTTTTGCCTGGATAAGTTCCGTTGTAAGCTTAAATGCAAATTTTTCCGATATCTTTTTTGCATAACGGAAACTCCAGTTATAATAAGGTGAAGGAGTTGCACGCTGCCTGGTATCAGTATGCATGATTCCGGTTTTTATTTCGGCGGAGAATCCCTGATATCTGAAAGGATTTTTGCTGTTGATAAGCAATGTTCCGTTCATACCTCCGGGACCGTATAATGCTGAAGAAGCTCCCGGCAGCAATTCCATATTGTCAACGTCCAGCTGTGTTAGCCCTATTACGCTACCAACAGAAAAATTCAGGCCCGGCGCCTGGTTATCCATCCCATCCATGATCTGATTAAAACGTACATTTCCGCTTCCGGAAAAACCGCGGGTAGTAGGTGTTTTAAAGGTAAGAGAAGAAGTGACAACATCTACTCCTTTTAGGTTAGAGACCACATCATAATAACTTGCCGCAGGAGCATTTCTTATTGCAGCAGCACTCACTCTTTCAATAGAAACAGGTGATTCAAGTATATTCTGCGACACACGGGAAGCAGACACAATAACTTCCTGACCGAAGACTTCAGCAGGAATAAAATTCACATTTACATTTTGGGAAGATCCGGTAACGTTAATTTCCTGACTTGCATATCCTACCGATGAAAATATTATAGTCGCCGGTAGCTTTTGATTAGGGATAGAATAATTTCCCCGTTCATCAGTAAAAGTACCGGCCCCTGATGATTTTACTGTTACTGAGACTGACGGCGCACCCTCTCCTGTAAGATTATTTTTTACGTTACCGCTGATAGTTACATTTTGGGCAAAAGCTCCTATGGCTAAGCATTGGGCCAACAGAAACGTAGCTAAATAGCTTGTACACTTTCTCATATCCGATGTTTTGGTTTATTTAAAGGGCAAAATAAGCATACTTATCAGGTTATAAAATTTTATTTTGTCACCCCATGTTGATATATTATTCAGGGGTGTTCTCATAATTTCATTCCTTACTCCTATTTTAGTGTAATGGCAGATTTCCAATTTAACGGACAAACAGGTTTTTACAGAGGAAAAGTGCGGGATGTATACAGTATCAATGATGATCTGTTAGTAATGATTGCCAGCGATCGCCTTTCTGCTTTCGATGTAATATTACCTAAACCGATCCCTTACAAAGGCCAGGTTCTGAATGAGATAGCAGCCTACATGCTGTCAGAAAGCAAGGATATTTGTCCAAACTGGTTACTCGATGTGCCCGCTCCAACCGTGACTATAGGGAAAAAATGCAGGCCTTTCCATATTGAAATGGTTGTGAGGGGAAATCTGACAGGCCATGCCTGGCGCATTTACAGAGACGGGGGCAGAAAAATATGCGGCGTCGCACTTCCAGCCGGAATGAAAGAAAATGAGTTTTTCCCTAACCCGATCATAACACCTTCTACTAAAGCTGCTGTGGGGCATGATGAAGACATAAGTGAGGAGGAAATTTTAAATACAGAGCTGGTCTCAGAAAAGGATTGGCAAGTTCTTAAAAAGTATGCCGTTTCACTGTTTGAAAGAGGTAAGGAAATGGCTGCCAAACAAGGTCTGATCCTGGCAGATACAAAATACGAGTTCGGTAAGATCGGGGAGGAAATTTATCTCATGGATGAAATACATACACCTGATTCTTCAAGATATTTTTACAGGGATGGATTTGAAATGCGATTGAAAAAAGGGGAAAAACAAAAGCAACTTAGCAAAGAGTTTGTAAGGGAATGGCTTATTGAAAATGATTTTATGGGTAAAGCAGGCCAGGCAATTCCCGAAATGACTTCTGAGATAATTGATTCTGTAAGCATGAGGTATGTGGAATTATATGAACAAATCACAGGTAAAGTTTTTTTACCGGGAGAAACTAACGATGAAGATTTGTACAACAGAATAAGTTTATCTTTAGAAAAACTGAGATCTGATTCTATCTGATTAGAATCTCTTATGAATGTTTTTTTAAGCTCGGCACAGCTTTTTTAATCCTACCGGCACAAGATTTGGTTTTGTAAAAATGTCCTTATAAATTTAACCAATAATTTCTAACCTAAAATCAAAAACCATGGGAAGTCTACTTTACACCGTTGCAGTAATCCTTATTATTATCTGGGCCATATCTTTTTTTGGCGGATTTTATACCGGCGGTATCATCCACATCCTTTTAGTTATTGCTGTAATAGCAGTTATTTTAAGAGTCATTTCAGGTAACAGGCCTGTATAAAATTTCAAGTGTTTTTTTTAACCCTGACTCATGAGCAAATCAAACATCGCCTTAGCACTTATTGCAGGTGCAGTTATAGGCGGAATAGTTATTATTGCGCTGAAGGCTGAAGGAGCATTACATGCTGCTGCTGGCGCTGATGATGAACAGGAAGATAAAAAGAATACAAGAACAAAGGAAATCGCAAAGCAATTTTCTGAGAGGATTTCTTCCGATCTGCACGCTGCTGAAATGAAGATCAAATCAGGAGTTAAAAAAGATTCGGATTTTTCAAAGCCTCACGGTGAATTCGGCGTTTTTCTTTAATAAAAAACCTTTTGCATAACTGCAAAAGGTTTTTTTATTATTGACATTCCACCTGATTTTATTCCATCCCTAAGAATCCTTATCACCTATTTTCGACATTCTTTGACGGGATTTGTTAAACACCATATTCCCCTTATCAATCCCCTTACGTAATTCTTTTTGCTCTTCAGTCGGCAAAGCAGCAGTAGCCTGACATGCATCACTGCAGCATCCTGCATAGTT
>JBGTJG010000163.1:0-2835 GCA_041745235.1 Ferruginibacter sp.
TGTATAAAATGTTTCAACAGATATTCCGAACACCCTGATGGAATTATCTGAAGGGGTCAGAAAATTTTGCTTCAGAAACAATGGTATTATCAGTAAGTGTATTCATGAATGCCAGTAAATTCTGTACGTTTTGCTGAGCAACAGAATGTGCAGGAATGGGTTGCGTTCCCGAGCCCGGCGCCCCGGCAGTAAGCATGGCCTGTACATTAGCTATTCTGCCATTGTGAAATAAACCTGTACGGCCTGAGATGTTCCGCAGCGATCCGGATTTAAACCTGTTTTGATTATTGATGCCCTGATCTAAAGGGTCCGCCAGTCCAAAAGGCGGTGCCTGGCTGTTTATGAACATAGGCGGCGTATGGCAACTCGCACACGATAAAGGTGCAGCACCCCCGGGCGGTGGTGGCGGAGCAGTAGTAAATATGGTTTCACCCTGTGCTTCTGCAGCAGTGAAGGTTTCCAGTCCCTGTTTTACCCTGTCGTATTTAGATTGATAAGTAACTATGCTTCTTTCAAACTGTGCAAGTGCCTTGGCGATCTTTACAGAATCAATAGCAGCACTCCCGAATGCATTCTGAAACAGCGAGGGGTAATAACTCAGCGCGCTTACTTTACTTTCAAGTTCTGCAAGTGTAAGTCCCATCTCTATATGATTCTGAATAGGCTGCAGCGCCTGAGCTTCAAGCGTAGCAGAGCGTTCATCCCAGAACATTCTTCCGTTTCTGTAAAATCGAACATTAAGAATTGCCATCGAATTTCTGTCGGTAATGCCGCCGGCAAAACCGATGCTTCTTGCAATATTATCATCAAAAGACATTTCCTGTTTGTGGCAGCTGCCGCAGCTTACCGTATTATTCTTACTGAGTTGTTTGTCATAGAATAAAACACGGCCGAGGGTAGCTCCGGCATTGGTGATAATATTGTCGGCCGGTGTGTTATCATTAGTATTCAGGAAGGTCTGTATATGCGCCGGATACGTAAGGATATAATTAAATGGCGTGGCAGGCAGAACAGGGCTTACAGCATTTACGGGAGAAACGGGAACAGTTACGATCGCCGAGTCTTTTTTAGAGCAATACTGGAAAAGTATAATTACAGAAATAAGGATCAGAATAGCTGAGATCTTTTTCATCGCATTAGTTTTGGTATGATGAATATATGAAATACCGGCGCATTATGCCTCTGACTGTAATTTTTAAAATAAGTTTAACGGAGACAGAAATAATTACTCAACCTGCAGAATGCAAAAAACGGCTCCCTGAGGGAAACCGTTTTAATTTATTTGAATCAATTTTATACTTGTTCTGTAAGCTGCACCTCACAATCTATTTTTACATCTTCACTGAGAACTACTCCGCCGGTTTCTGTGAGCCCGCCCCAGGAGAGGCCGAAATCTTTCCTGTTTATTTTACCGGTAACGGTAAAGCCTGCTTTGGTTTGGCCATACATATCTTTTGCCACCCCGCCTTTATCTACCGCCAGCTTTATATTTTTAGTGATGTCTCTTATGGTCAGATCGCCATACAGATCAAAAGAATCCCCTGCATTATTTTCAACTTTTGTAGAAACAAAACTGAGTTTAGGATAGGTATCCGCATCAAAAAAATCCGGAGCTTTCAGATGGCCGTCACGCTGTTCATTGCCTGTATCTACAGATGATATATCTGCGCTGAAACTCACCGAGCCTTTAGTAAAATCATCGCCTTCTGTTTCTGCTTTTCCTTCAAAGCTGTTGAAGCTGCCGGTCACATTACTAATCATAAGGTGTTTGATCTTAAAGCGAATCTCGCTGTGCATCGGGTCTATCGCCCATTTTTTTGTTGCCATAATTTTAAAATTTAAAGGGCAAGATACAATATTTAATGTTTAAACATTAAATACCACCTTTTTTTGTTTGCATCGGTTATTTTATTCTCCGGCTTTCGTAAGAGTAAAAAAGAGAACTCTGTATTGCTTATTTCTTATTTTCTTTGCAGAAACAGTTTACAATGAAAGTTGCAGTGGTAGGTGCTACGGGGCTGGTAGGAACAAAAATGTTACAGATCCTTGCTGAGAGAAATTTCCCGGTCACGGAACTGATCCCTGTGGCCTCTGAGAAATCCGTTGGGAAAGAAGTTGAATTTAAAGGAAGAAAATACAAAATAGTGGGAATGAAAGCTGCTATAGCTTCTAAGCCGGCACTCGCATTATTTTCTGCCGGTGGGAATACTTCAATGGAATGGGCTCCTCAATTTGCAGCAGCAGGCATAACTGTAATTGATAACTCAAGTGCGTGGCGCATGGACATTACAAAAAAACTGGTGGTGCCCGAAGTAAATGCAAATGTGCTTGAGGCCGGGGATAAGATCATTGCAAACCCTAACTGCTCTACGATTCAACTGGTGATGGTTTTAAAACCGTTGCATGATAAATATAAAATTAAAAGAGTAATAGTGAGTACTTACCAGAGCGTGACAGGCACAGGAGTAAAAGCAGTTAAGCAAATGATGAATGAGCGGAAGGGTATTACCGGCGAGATGGCATATCATCACCCGATAGATATGAATGCAATACCGCAGGTAGATGTTTTTACGGAGAACGGTTACACCAAAGAAGAAATGAAGATGGTTAATGAAACCAAAAAGATAATGGGTGATGACAACATTCAATTAACAGCAACCTGCGTACGGATACCTACATTAGGGGGACACAGCGAAAGTGTAAATATTGAATTTGAACATGATTTTGACCTGCAGGAAGTAAAAAATTTATTAAGTAATGCGCCGGGGCTCATCCTGCAAAATGATGACGAAAATTTTTTGTATCCGATGCCGCTTACTGCACATGACAAAGATG
>JBGTJG010000164.1:0-6261 GCA_041745235.1 Ferruginibacter sp.
ATTCCTGAGCCCGAATTTTTTCAGGCCTTCTTCGCCATCTCCCGCCTCGTCTATCGCATATCCTTCAAAACTGAGTATTTCAGAAAGCGTTTTGCGTATTGTCTTTTCATCATCAATGATCAATATCTCAGGCATCGAAAGTTGAGTTGTTGAATTCAAAAATAGTGTAAAAAAATACAGGGAGCTAAAATGATGCTACAACATCGTAAATGGTATTATCAGAATATTGCATGTTCCCAACCCTTCGAATTAACTTTTCTGCATTGCAGAATGGCGAAAACTTCCTTCCCGCCCTTAAACCGGAGGTTAGCCCACTGATTAACAGAGATAAGGCATGAATTTTGCAAAAACTATAGCTATGAAAAAAACCCTCATATCAGCCATTCTTATTGCTTCTTTATTTTCCTGCAGAAGCCAGGAACAGGCCGGCAAAAAAGACACATCGGACTCCAAAGACGGCACTACAGCCGAGTTGCAAAAGAAAGTAACAAAGCGTAACTTATCTATTACACCCGCCAATTCTTTCAGCGATGTTTTTATGGATAGTCTGGCCATGGAAAAGTTTATTACAGATGCAAAAATTGATGATACAATTACCCGTCGCATGCGCAGCTTTTACAATGCCCGCAATTATCAATATGCCTGGTTCACAAGCACAGGGCTTACTGAGCAGGCTCGCGGTTTCTGGAACCTCCAGAGTTATTACACTACATTAAAAAAAAACAACTCTGAAAATTTTAAAACCCTTACCGGCCACATGGACAGGTTGGAAACAGTTGAGAAACTTTCGGTGTCAGCCGGTGATAAATCAAAATTGCAAGCGGAATTATTACTTACCCAGCATTTTATAAAATACATGCTGACCAATTATGAAGATGGCGTTGTGAAGCGTAAAGAAATGGAGCGCTTTGTCCCTACGGTAAAAGCTGATGCATTAAAAGTGGCGGATTCGCTTCTGACTAAAAAACACAAGGACGGTAAATATTATGAAGATGATAATACTGCTTACAAAGCATTAAAAGGGCAATTGCAGAAATATTATGCGATTGCTGCAAAGGGTGGCTGGCCTATGATCACCGGCAAACAATTTAAAACAGGAGCTTCTTCGCCTGAAGTTTTAAAGATTAAGCAACGGCTTCAGGCTACCGGTGAAATGCCTGCTGACTCTACTGCTGTTTTCAACGCTCAATTAGAAGCTGCAGTTAAAACATACCAGGTAAGCCGCGGGCTTACACCTACGGGAATCGTAACAGAATCATTGATAAAAGACATGAATGTACCGGTAGCAAAACGTATCCAACAATTGTTGATCAATATGGATCGCATGCGCTGGATGCCTGAGCCGGAAGGAAATCTCATTTTAGTAAACATACCTGAGTTTGAATTAAAGGTTTTTGAAGGGAATAAAAAAGCATTGGAAATGGGTGTTGTTGTAGGTAAGGAAGGACACCACACTGCCATGTTTAAAGGAGATCTTAACCAGGTAGTATTCAGCCCTTATTGGAACGTGACACCTACAATTGCAAAAGAGGAAATTTTCCCGGCTATTGCAAAAGATCCGGGGTACCTGGCAAAGCATAATATGGAATTAACTCCCGGTGGTGGTGTGAGGCAATTGCCCGGCCCAAAAAATTCGCTTGGAAAAGTTAAGTTCTTGTTCCCGAACAGCTTTAATATTTACTTTCATGATACCCCTGCAAAAGCCCTTTTCAGTAAGGACAAAAGAGCATATAGCCACGGTTGTATTCGATTGAGTGATCCTGCGGGATTTGCCCGATATTTACTACGTAATCAACCGGAGTGGACTACCGAAAGACAGGAAGCTGCTATGAACAGCGGGAAAGAAACTTTCGTAAAGATCAATAAATCTGTACCGGTTATTATAACTTACTACACTGCTTGGGTGGATGAAAACGGTGTGCTTAATTTCCGTGATGATATCTACAAGCAGGATGCTGAACTTGCGAAGAGGATGTTTACGGGTGGATCTATTTAATATAATCCAATTTGATAGATAGCCGGGGGAGCTGCTCCGGCTATTCTTTTATATATTTTGTCCCCGGGAACATCTTATAATTACTTTGATTATTTATTATTAAAAAAGACCATCTTATCCCAGGTATGCAGATATTTTGTAAATTACCGTTTGTGGCTGTTGTTTTGCACTAACCTTTTATATACTTCATTATAAAAGAGTAATACTGCAATTTTACTCTGTCAAACTAACTTAATGCCCCCAGATTACCTCCTTACAAAACTTGCCGGCGAAGAGGATATAAATGCGTTGCAGTCAGCTGAGTTAATCATTGCTAAAAAGCAGCTGGCAAATCTTGATGAAGAAAAAATACAAAGGGCCGATGAGTTATCAATTGCTAACGTAGAACTGGCATTTCAAAACGAAGAAAAAGAAAAGCGGGCTGATGAATTGATTATTGCCAATAAAGAGCTTGCGTTTCAAATTGAGGAAAAAGCGAAAAGAGCTGATGAATTAATAATAGCCAATAAAGAACTGGCATTTCAAAACGAAGAAAAGGAAAAACGTGCAGCTGAATTGATGATTGCCAATAAAGAGCTTGCCTTTCAAAATGATGAGAAAGAAAAACGGGCAAATGAATTGGTTTTAGCAAATAAGGAGCTGATATTTCAAAATAATGAAAAGGAAAAACGGGCGGATGAATTGGTAATTGCTAATCAGGAGCTTGCTTTTCAAAATACAGAAAGAGAAAAACGGGCAGCTGAATTGTTTATAGCCAACAAAGAGTTGGCTTACCAAAATACAGAGAAAGGTAAAAGGGCAGATGAACTTGCAATTGCCAATAAAGAACTTGCCTTTCAAAACGAAGAGAAAGAAAAGCGTGCTATTGAACTTGCAGGGGCAAATAAAGAGCTTGCGTTTCAAAATGAAGAAAAAGAGCAGTTTGTATATATCGTATCCCATGATCTGCAGGAGCCTTTACGAACAATCACTAATTATGCAGGATTGTTTAATAAGCGATACAGCGGAAAATTAGATAACGAAGCCAATAGGTTTTTAGAATCGATCACAGGCGCTGCAGGGCGAATGCGTACGCTTATAAAGGACTTACTGGATTATTCCGTCATTCAGAAGGATACTGCAAAAGCAGAGATAGACTGCAATCTTGTTTTAGAAGAAGTGATGAATGATATGTCTGTTTCTATTTCAGAGAGTAAAACACATATCAGTGCGGAAAATTTGCCGGTAGTAAAAGGTTATCTGACAGGCTTCAGATCTCTTTTTCAAAATCTCATAAGCAATGCCATAAAATACAGAAAGGCAGATACAGAATCCGTTATCCGGATCAGTGCTGTAAGCAATGAGAAAGAATGGCTTTTTTCATTCAGTGATAACGGCATTGGCATTGATAAAGCTTTTTATGACAAGCTGTTTATTATTTTTCAGAGGCTCCACAACAAAAATGAATATTCAGGCACCGGAATAGGTTTGGCTCAATGTAAAAAAATTGTTGATTTGCATGACGGTAGAATATGGGTAGAATCCGTAATAGATGAGGGCAGTACTTTTCATTTTACCATTTCCAAAATGTAATTAAGCCCTTTTTATTAATAACAATCGAATAGCATGATGAGAAAACTAACCTCTATACTTTTAATTGATGATGATGCTGATGATAATTATTTTCATCAGATAATTTTAGAGGAAATGAATGTTACCGAAAACATTCAAATAGCATCCAATGGTTTAGAAGCACTGGCGATTCTCAAAAGAAATGAAATACCTCCCGAACTTATAATCTTAGATATCAATATGCCTAAAATGAACGGTTGGGAATTTTTGGAAGAATATGCCAAATTACCCGAAGGAAATAAAGCAAAGGCTATCGTAGCCATGCTTACGACCTCTCAGAATGCAGCAGATAAAACAAGAGCAAAACAATATTCCTGTATAAATACTTTCTACTCTAAGCCCCTGACATCTGAAATGCTCAGTGATATTCTGAGTAACTATTTTTCAGGGAAATATGCCGGCTAATATAGTTTTTAAGATGATAATTGTTGGTTCTAAAGCGCTTTTTCACTATGTTAACTTTATCCTTCTCCCCCTACTCTCAGTAAGATAAGAACGGCCGCTTTAATAAGTATATTTGTTGCTTTATGAAAAAGAAAATTAATTCAATACTTTTAATTGATGATGATGAGGATGACAATTATTTTCATCAGTTAATTTTAAGCGAGATGAATGTTACCGATAATATTCAGATAGCAAAAAATGGTGTGGAAGCATTAGAGATTCTAAAAAAGTATGAAACTCCGCCCGAACTCATATTTTTAGATATAAACATGCCTAAAATGAATGGCTGGGAATTTCTGGAAGAATATGCCAAATTACCGTCGGACCATAAAGCCAAGGCTATTGTTGCGATGCTTACAACTTCTCAGAATCCGGCAGATAAAACCAAAGCAAAAGATTATAGCATAGAATCTTTCTATTCCAAGCCATTAACTCCCGGTATGCTCACTGAAATTTTAAACAATTATTTTTCAGGGAAATATACTGTATAGAAGGACTGTTTTACAATTGTACTTAGTTACACCGGCTGTTATTTCGCTACCACAGAATCCTTTACCTCACCGCACTTCAGCATCCCGGCTTTGTATTTCGGATGATCCTTCCCAAGATATGGATTTAAGATTTCTGCACTGTTGCTTATCCAGTTAGCAGGAACATCATCATTAAAAGCCATCGGGCAATTGATCAGATAAAGCTTTGGGCCTTCATAATTTATCGCAGTAAAAAAAGAGGGGTACATTACTTCTGTCATAGCACTGAAATCCTGACGCATCACGGAGATATCGGTTTGCTTCATCAGGGATTCTGCATTGGATTTCAGATCTGCAAGGTTACCCTGAATAGTTTCGATTACCATAGCAGAATCATTTTTCAACTCATCAGCCGGGAAGGTATTTAAAACAGCAATCAAACTTGCGGTTCCGGCCTTAGCACCTGCAGTATCAGATTCTACCAATGCATTCTTAATACTGAGATATGCATTTACTATACTATCTGCACTTTGATTAAATTTTTCTGAATGCTTTTTTAATTTTACAGATTCCTGCTTTGGCCTTTCCGGCCTTGCTTCTTTTCGCTTTACAGCAAACCAGTATATCGCATAAAGTCCGGCAGCGATCAATAGAAACAGAATAACTTTCCTAGCCATAATATCCTTTTTTGCAAAGGTACTGTATCTGTTATATCCTACCGATTTGTAGCTGTGAAAACGTTACTTTTGCAAAAATTTTACCCGATGCTATTAGGAATGCAGAATCTTACGTTTGAATTTGGCGCAAGGACCATTGTGGAGGACGCTACATGGCATATACAACCGGGTGAAAGGATCGGCCTGATCGGCTACAACGGTACCGGGAAATCAACATTATTAAAGGTGCTTACCGGGCAATATTCCCCGGCAAAAGGTACTGTAGAAAAAGGACGTGAAACTACCATTGGTTTCCTCAACCAGGATCTGCTGGGATTTGAAACAGAAGATTCTATTCTGGACGTAGCAATGGGTGCTTTTGAAAGAGTAAAAGAGGTAGAAAAGGAACTGGAAAAAGTAGGTGCAGAATTGGAAAAAACCGGGGATGAAACACTTGCCGGAAAATATTCTGATCTTCTTCATGAAATGGATGTGCTGGACGGTTACAGTGTACACCACAAAACAGAAGAAATATTGCAGGGCTTGGGCTTTCAAAATGCAGACCTGCGGAAGCAATACAAAACATTCAGTGGTGGCTGGCGCATGCGTGTGCTCCTTGCCAAAATGATCCTGATGAACCCGGATGTGTTGCTGCTGGATGAACCGACGAACCACTTGGATCTTCCGAGTATTGAGTGGCTTGAGAAATACCTTTCACATTATCCGGGTGCAGTTGTAATCGTAAGCCATGATCGTTTTTTCCTCGACAGGATGGTAAATAAGATCGTGGAGCTTTATCAGCGAGAACTGCATTTTTACACCGGCAATTATTCTTACTATGAAAACGAGAAAGAGATAAGGGTTGATATGCAGAAGAAGGCATTTGAAAACCAGCAGGATTATATTCGCCAGCAGGAAAGGTTCGTAGAGCGTTTTAAAGCAAAAGCAAGTAAAGCTGCAGCAGCGCAAAGTATTGTAAAGCGCCTTGACAAAATAGACCGCATAGAAGATGTGAATATTGAGCGGCCAAACATGAAGATCAACTTTGTCTTGAATAAAACGCCGGGTAAAGTTGTAGCCGCTT
>JBGTJG010000165.1:0-6361 GCA_041745235.1 Ferruginibacter sp.
ATGACAGGGCTGGCCTATTTGCTGAGTTGGATTACTTATGAATTATTTAGGTAAACCGCAAAGACGCTAAGACGCAAAATAATAATTTGTTCTATTTTACTTTATAGCGACTTGGCGTCTCTGCGGTTAAATGTGTTACCAGGGATATTTATTCTCTCCGATCAATTTATCAGCAATTCTCCTCCTCGCTGCTTTGCTGTTGAACGGTTGCATTTTGGTAAATCTTTTCAGACCCAGTAACATCATACGCTGTTCGTCACCTTCTGCAAAAGCATTTATTGCTTCCTTACCGGCTTTATTTACTGCATCCACAGCATCATTAAGGTAGCAATGCATCATATCTTTTTGAATGGAAATTCCCGTGTCACCTTGCTTGTCACTCATTTTAATAACACGCAGCAATGCACTTTCTGCATGAAATGTGGCAATGGACATATCTGCAATATTCATCAGTATCTCCTGCTCTTCACTTAAGCCCATCATTAGTTTTTGTACTGCCGCACCGGCCACCATCAGGATAGCCTTTTTCATACTTGCAACGGCTTTCTTCTCTGCTGCAAAAGGTGAATCATCCTCGTTGCCAAAATCCGGAATGCTCATCAGTTCTTTGCTTACTGCCATTGCCGGGCCCATCAGATCAAGCTTTCCCTTCATGGCTCTCTTCAGCATCATGTCTACGGTAAGTAAACGGTTTATTTCATTAGTGCCTTCAAAGATGCGGTTTATGCGGCTGTCGCGGTAAGCCCGGCTTATCATATACTCATCGCTGAAGCCATTTCCGCCATGAATCTGTACGCCTTCATCTACCACATAATGCAAAACTTCGCTGCCGTCTACTTTCAGCATAGCACACTCAATAGCATATTCTTCGGCCGAACCCAGATGTGCTTCCGCAAATGATTTACCTGCATGTTCCAGTTCTGTTTCTTTATCATCTATCCACTGGCTGGTGCGGTACATGGCTGCTTCGCTCACCCAAATGCGTATGGCACATTGAGCCAGCTTATATTTTATAGCGCCAAAATTTGCGATCGCAGTTTTGAATTGTTCCCTTGTGTTTGCATATTCTATCGTGGAGCTCAATGCCATCTTAGAACCGCCCAGGGTTGCAGCAGCCAATTTCAGCCTGCCGATATTAAGGATATTAAAAGCGATGATATGGCCCTTGCCTATCTCTCCTAAAAGATTTTCTACCGGCACTTTACAATCCTGGAAATACAATTGCACAGTAGAAGAACCGCGGATACCCATCTTGTGTTCTTCCGGGCCCAGCGTAAAACCTTCCATGCCCGGCTCCAGGATGAAAGCGCTGAACTTGTCACCATCTATTTTTGCAAACACTGTAAATACATCTGCAAAGCCACCGTTAGTTATCCAGCATTTTTGGCCATTAAGTATATAATGTTTCCCGTCTGCGGAAAGCACAGCCGTACTTTTTGCGCCCAATGCATCACTGCCGCTGCCCGGTTCTGTAAGGCCGTAAGCACCTTTCCATTCGCCACTGCTCAGCTTGGGTATGTATTTATTTTTTTGATCTTCCGTACCGAAATATAAAATAGGTAACGTGCCTATACCCGTGTGGGCGCCCATAGCAACACTAAAGGAAAAACCGCCACCGAGCCCTTCATTCACTAAAGTAGAGGTAACAAAATCTTTACCAAGGCCACCAAGTTCTTCGGGCGTAGATGCACCTAAGAGACCCTGCGCCCCTGCTTTTTCCATGATCATTGGCATCAATCCCGGCTCCGGCTTGTCTATCCGTTCAATGATCGGCAACACTTCTGTAGCTAAAAACTGCAGGCACATCTCCTTCACCATCAATTGTTCTTCGTTAAAATCTTCCGGTGTGAATGTGTCAGCAGCGTGGCTTTCTTTGATAAGCCATTCGCCGCCTTTTAAAACTGTTTTGGTTTCTGATGATGTATTCATGTAGATTTCTTTTTTATACTTACTTTTTGATCGTGGCTATTAACTTAAATTTTCATAGACCTTTTGCAATACCTCTTTTGCTATTTCCACTTGGCCATTTGTAACACCCGCCAGCGCTTCATTTAATGTTTGATTCGCCACTTCCATGCTTTGCTCCTGTAACTTTTCTGCTTCGGGTGCGAGGTATATTTTATTTATGCGTCTGTCGTCTTTACTTGCCACACGTTTTACAAGCCCCAGCTTCTCCAGGTTATCCACCAGCCGGGTTATGCTTGGCTTATCCCGGAAAGTAGCATCGCATAATTGCTGCTGGCTTTGCCCGTCCTCCTTCCACAAATGATACAACACGCTCCACTGCTCTATTGTGATCTCTATACCTGATTGTTTAAAATTCTTCTGCAGGCGTCTGGCTATAGCTGTGCTTGCCTTGCCGGTTATAAAACTGTAGAGTTCACTTTTTTTAAAATAGTTGTTGGGCATATAGTTGTTTAGACAACTATATAAAGATAAAGAATGGTTTTAAATATCAAAAAATTATTTTTGAAAGCAGGGAGAGGCAATCATTGTCCGAACAAAGGCATCAGCTATGGGCATCATGGTTGTGTCACTCACTTCAGGCGCATACCTATATTCAGCATAAATGGCAGTATTGATAGTTATAACGGGCGTTTTTTTTCTGCTTTACCTAATCCTGATTATATACTATCGCTTTGCCTTTACATCTGTCCCGGAATTCCAAATCCCCGATTCCAAATCCTCAATTCCTAACAGCTCCTCCACCAAAATATCCGTAATCATCCCTGCCAGAAATGAACAACACAATATTGACTATTGTTTGCAAAGTATTATGGCGCAATCTTATCCGCAAGAGTTATTTGAAGTAATAGTAGTGGATGATCATTCGCAGGATGATACTGCTGTAATCGTAAAAAAATATGCCACGCAAAACGTAAAACTTATTTACCTGAAGGATCATGTAACCTCACAGTTAAATTCCTATAAAAAGAAAGCAATAGAAATTGCAATAGCAGAAGCGAGCGGAATTCTTATCGTTACTACGGATGCAGATTGCCTGCTACCAAAGCGATGGCTGGAGACCATAGCCACCTTTTACGAAGAAAAAAAACCGGCATTTATTGCAGCTCCGGTAACTATCGATTGCGGGTTGCGTTTCATAGAAATATTTCAGGCACTGGATTTTATGACGCTGCAAGGCGTAACTGCTGCTGTTGTTCATAAAAAACAAATGACAATGTGTAACGGAGCTAACATGGCTTATGAAAGGAATGCCTTTTATGCTGCGGGTGGCTTTGCGGGTATTGATAATATTGCAAGCGGTGATGATATGCTGCTGATGCATAAAATTTATAAGCTCTATCCGGATAGGGTAATGTTCCTATATTCTAAAGACGCTATTGTGAAGACCATGCCAGTTCATACGATAAAAGAGTTTTTTCAACAACGGATAAGGTGGGCAAGCAAAGCAGATAAATATGATGATAAGAGAATATTGCCCGTGCTGCTGTTGGTTTATATTTTCAATTGCTTGTTGCTCACGCTGCCTATTATTGCAATTTTCAACAATGAAGGTCTGTCAACTGCCAACTGCCATCTATCAACTTTTGAAATATGGTTATTGCTACTTACTTTAAAAACTGCAGCTGAATTATTTTGCCTTTTTTCTGTTGCAACTTTCTTTGCAAAGCGCAGCATGCTGTGGTTCTTTCCCCTTATGCAGCCATTTCATATTGTATATACTGTTATTGCAGGTTGGTTGGGAAAGTTTGGGAAATACCAATGGAAAGAAAGGAGTGTAAATTAGATTTGTGACGAGTGATATTTTATTTAAACGATAACGATCATTTCTTTCCCGATACCGCTCTTGCAGAAGAAGACGGACTATTGGCAATAGGCGGAGACCTTAGCCCGGAAAGATTAATCATTGCCTATCAATCCGGTATTTTTCCCTGGTTCTCAGATGATGAACCTATTTGCTGGTATGCTCCGAATGAACGATGCGTAATATTTCCCGAAAAAGTTTTTATCAGCAAAAGCATGCAGAAAATTATTTACAGTAAAGTATTTCAAGTAACTGTAAATACAGCTTTTGAAAAAGTGATCTCAGCATGCCGACTTAACCCGCGGAAAGAAGGCAACGGTACATGGATAACGCAGGAAATGGAACAGGCTTATATAAAACTGCATCATGCGGGGAAAGCACACAGTGTAGAAGTATGGCAAAACAATGAACTTGCAGGCGGCTTGTATGGGGTACAGGTAAATAATGTATTCTGCGGAGAAAGCATGTTCAGCAAAGTGAGCAATGCGTCAAAAATGGCATTGATATGGCTTTGCAAACAAAATAATTATATTATGATCGATTGCCAGTTGCAGAACCCGCATTTGATGAGCATGGGCGCAGAGATGATCAGTCGCGAAGATTACCTGCATATTTTAAACATAAGCGAAGCATTGTAAAATGATCGATAAAGAACCTAAAGTAGTACTGATAGGCGCAGGTATCATGTCTGCCACACTCGGCATTTTATTAAAAGAGCTGCAACCTGATATTACTATTGCCATCTTTGAACGCCTCCCCGAAGTAGCGGCAGAAAGTTCCGATGCATGGAACAATGCCGGCACAGGCCACTCTGCGTTCTGTGAACTGAATTATACACCGGAGAAAGCAGACGGCAGCATTGATATTTCAAAGGCATTAAAAATTGCATCGCAGTTTGAAGAAAGCAAACAGTTTTGGGCATACCTCGTGCAGCAAAAATATTTCAGCGATCCGAAGGATTTTATAAGTGCTATACCGCACATTAGTTTTGTATGGGGCGAAAAAAACGTAGCGTTTCTGCGAAAAAGATTTGATTCACTTATTCAGAATGCTTTGTTTGAAGGAATGCAATACACGGAAGATCTCAATCAGATACAAGAATGGGCGCCTTTGGTAACAGAGGGGCGTGATAGTAATGAAAAAGTTGCCGCTACAAAAATGTATATCGGTACAGATGTAGATTTCGGTGCGCTCACAAGAGTAATGATGAAACACCTGGCAACGCTACCGGGAGTTTCTGTTTATATGAGCCACGAAATAAGGGACCTTGATAAAGAAAACGATGGCAGGTGGGAGGTAAAAGTTAAGGACCTGAAGAACGGCGATGTTAAAAAACTGCTTACTGATTTTGTATTCATCGGAGCCGGCGGCGGATCATTACCCCTGCTGGAAAAATCAGATATTGAAGAAGCGGAAGGTTATGGCGGTTTCCCCATAAGCGGACAATGGCTACGGTGTAACAATAAAGAAGTAATTGATCGCCATGCAGCAAAAGTGTATGGTAAAGCCGCAGTGGGTGCGCCTCCTATGAGTGTACCGCATCTGGATACCAGAATGATCGGGTATGAAAAGGCTTTATTATTTGGCCCCTTTGCGGGCTTTTCCACAAAGTTTTTAAAAAACGGTTCTGTGCTGGACCTGCCCCTCTCTATTGAGTTTGATAACATCCTGCCGATGTTATCTGCAGGATGGCAGAACATAGACCTCACTAAATATTTAATAAGGCAAGCAACACAATCGCATGAAGATCGCATGACTGCGCTCAGGGAATATTTGCCCAATGCAAAAGCCGAAGATTGGGAACTCGCTATTGCCGGGCAGCGGGTGCAGGTTATAAAAAAAGATGAAGAACACGGCGGTGTCCTGGAATTCGGAACGGAGATCGTGTCTTCGGCGGATGGTTCTCTGGCGGCTTTATTGGGCGCATCACCGGGAGCATCTACGGCAGTATCAGTAATGATAGACGTATTGAAAAGATGTTTCCCCGATCAGATGCAATCACCCAATTGGCAGGACAAACTAAAGGTGATCATACCTTCTTATGGCCGGTCGCTCGCAGCAGATGGTTTATTAGCAAAAGAGGTAAGGGAGAGAACGAGTAAATTGCTGGAGCTGGAGGTTATGTCAGGGTGAGCCTGTCGAACCCGCCTTCATTCACTTGAAGCATTCTATTAATTTTAACCCGCCTTCGACAAGCTCAGGCTGAGAGTAAAAATGTTACAGTAATTTCAAAGAGATTCAATATAAACAATTGTTAGAAACTACATACTCCACTCCCGGCATTTGGAAAAAACTAAAGCGCAATAAAGCTGCGGTAGTGGGTTTGTTTATTATCGGCTTCGCGGTTTTTGTTTGTCTGTTCGGCTACCTCATTGCTCCGGACAGTACACAGGATGCAGACCTGCAAACCGTGGAAATACAATCACGCCCGCCCGGGTATACACAACAGTTTCTTAAAATGCCCGGGAATAAAAACACATCAGATGGGATTTTTAAAAGATTGTTCTTCGGCAGGTCTGCAGACTACAGATTACTTCCCATAAACAGCTACAGCATTACAGGAGATTCTGTCCGGGTAAATAAATTTGTAGA
>JBGTJG010000166.1:0-1743 GCA_041745235.1 Ferruginibacter sp.
AGAGATCGTTTCTCCCTTATTTAAAACGATTGGAAACAGATTTCGGTTAACAGGATTTTTAACGGGTCTCTGAGAAACAACCGTCATGTTACCTGTTCGATATTGATTAATGATCTGATCATTCTTAACGATCCAGACATCAGCAATATCATTTCCATTATCAAGTCCGGACCATGCTTCTGTGGGTAAGCCTAAATAAAAATCTGAAGAGGAGAAAGAAGGCTGAATATCAACCTTAGCCCACCACACACTAAAGGGATCGTGATCTCCATAATTTCCAGGTTTTCTAAATGCAGTGTCAATGGTGCTTTTAAGCAAATCATTAATTTGAAGCTTTCCACCTTTGTCTTCTAATACCTGCAAATACTCTTTAAGTGTTTGTTCAGGTTCGTTAATTGCCGGAACAAACACTTTTGAATTTGTAGTATCCTGTGCGTGTAAGCTGAATGCATGAGTACAAAACACAAAAAGAAGACTCAGGCTTAAAAGAAACTTCATGGGATAAAAGTTAGGCTTTATTTAATTAGACAGCAACTGCAGCTTCATACATTACCGGTTCACTTTTCTTACTTTTTACGCTTGCTGATGATACACCTGCAGCTTTTAGTAAGCATGCAAAAGCCGGAACGATAAGAAACCAGAAACGAAGCTGATCAGCTGCAATCCATTCATTAACTGTTACACGTAACAATTCCATATCAGTTGTTGGTGGAGCATTAAACAAACCCATGATCTGTAAGCGTGGAATAAAGTAAATGGAAGTGCAAACAGATGTGGCTATACCCAGACAAAATGCAATCAGTAACCATTTTCTTCTTGCAGTTTTCCAGTTGATTATTATTGCGACCAGAGGCAAAACCATAACCGCTAACCCAACAATAGGCGACCCCCAAAATTTTCCGGGAATGACATTGCTGTTTGCAAGACTAAGCATGCCTTCGGGAAATGCTCTTGTAAATTCTGGTATGATCACGAACATTTGAAATACGGCTGCTCCGATCATAATTGACATACCAAAAATGTAGAGCCATAGAGATAGATCCTGTAATAATGATTTTGTTTTCATGATAAATTTTTAATTGTTTATTGATGAAGTTTGTTTTTGAATTGATTCAGATTGGATGTGTGCATCATTGTGATTGATTCTGTTATCTGATGTTGCCGCAGCTGCTTCTGCAGTCCATGTTCTGAGTGCTAACACAGAGAAAAGGAAGCCGAAAAAATCAAACAGTAATCTTATTGCGTTACCTGTTTTCCACTCTGCAACTCTTCTGATAATTTCCTGTGCAGGTAAACTTTCTTCATTCACTTTATAATCTGTACTGTGAATGAGCGGCGCCAGATAAAAGATTAGTACGATAGAGATTGAGAATGAAAGAAAAGTAGTTAGCACTAACCATTTTCTTGAATCTTTTGCCCACTTCCATGCAATTAACATGGCGGTTAATGAAATGAGAAAGAAAAAGGGATTCAGCATGAAGAAGGGAAAATCTCCTTCAGTTGGGATAATATCAAACGCATTTATTGACTCTGGTGGATTTGATAATCTTTTAGGTATTATCATGCACCAGTTAAAAAACTGACCACCAAACCATGTTCCCCATATCAATACCGAAGCCATGAGGAAGAAGTGTGCAAGTTGTTTTCTCATCTTATGTTTTTGTGAATGAATAAGTTTTGCAGATTAGTTTTTATACCAGCCTGCATACATTACCTGCAACGGCATTGGAGTTGCATTTTTAA
>JBGTJG010000167.1:0-3264 GCA_041745235.1 Ferruginibacter sp.
CCCGCATGCCATATTTCATCGCAGTTTATAAAATGCCCGGCCACAGTTTCATCGAGATAACCGTGCGTATCAGATATTAAACCAATCCTAGTCAAAAGGCTTTCATTTTAATGCAGTAAATTTGAACTAAGGTAATTATCAATTATCCATTAAAAATTTATCCATTAAAAATGCCTCACTACCACAAAGCAGGTTCTATTCCGCATAAACGGCATACGCAGTTCCGTAAGCCTGATGGGAAACTTTATTCTGAGCAATTGTTTTCAACAGAAGGATTTTCAAACGACTATTCGCTGCTTTATCATACTTATGCGCCTACCCTGATTGTAAAATGTGACGACCCTATTGATGTGTCACCGCAAATAGCAGAGGAACACATGCTGAAGCACCGCAGCCTTGAAGGATTTAAAATAAAAGCCGCAGGGGATTTTCTGGAAAGCAGGAAACCGGTTCTGGTAAATCAGGATTGCCACATTGTCCTTGCTGCTCCGCAAAAAAGTATGACAAAGTATTTTTACAAAAATGCTGACAGTGATGAAGTAATATTCGTCCATGAAGGAAGCGGTTCTTTAAAGACCTGTTATGGTGAATTGAAGTTTAGTTACGGCGATTATTTAGTGATACCACGCGGTTGTATTTATCAGATCCATTTTGATACTGAAGATAACAGGTTGTTCATCGTAGAATCTCATTCCGCCATTCGTTATCCTAAGAGGTACCTGAGCAAATACGGCCAGCTTATGGAACATTCGCCCTATTGCGAAAGAGATATTCGGATACCGGAGAATTTGCAAACGATTGATGAAAAAGGAGACTACATCATTAAAACAAAAAAGAAGGGGATGCTTTACGGTATCCACTACGGCACACATCCTTTTGATGTGATCGGTTGGGATGGCTGCTGTTATCCTTATGCATTCAGCATACATGATTTTGAACCGATCACCGGGCGGGTACACCAGCCACCGCCGGTGCACCAGACCTTTGAAACAGATGCTTTTGTAATTTGTTCCTTCGTGCCCAGGCTTTTTGATTATCATCCGCTTGCTATTCCCGCGCCTTACAATCACAGCAATATTGACAGTGATGAAGTGCTTTATTATGTTGACGGGGATTTTATGAGCCGTAAGCATGTCACACGCGGAATGATCACATTGCACCCGGCAGGTATTCCTCACGGGCCGCATCCCGGGCTTGCGGAAAAGAGCATAGGCGCTAAGGAGACGAAAGAGCTGGCTGTGATGGTTGATACTTTCCGACCATTACAGCTTACTCGGGAAGCCCTTGGTATAGAGAATGAAGGATACGTAATGAGCTGGGCAGAATAATTAATAATCAGACTTTTTGTTTTTATTAATTAAATTGGTTTCACAAAACAACTTACAGTATGATAAAATTCAATGAACTTAAAAAGGGCGATCACGTTATCGCAGATTACGAGGGAGATAAAAGAAGGGGAGAGGTGCAGGATCTCAATGGTAATGAAAAGCAGGTTTGTGTAGATACAGGAGCACAGAGTTTTTGGTTTGAAACAGATCAGCTTTCAGAAATACCGATCACGGAAGAAGAAATGACAAACCTCAAATTTCACCGCTTGGTAAATGAGGACGGTACAGTAAAGTTCATGAAAGGAGCTTTCAGGATGATTATCCCTAAGGAAGGCGATTTTTCCCGGATGGAAATTTGGTATCGGGATGAGCAAAGGCATATTCCGCAACCAATTGCTTTACATACCCTCCAGAATCATTATTACGATATGACAAAAGTGCACCTCAATGAGGAATCATTTGATTGACACCGGATAAGAATCTTTTAATAAAAAACCTCCCGCTTTAAACGGGAGGTTTGTATTGTAAGGGAACAATTTATTCTCCTTTTGTTTCTTCACTTGGTTTTGCAGCAGCATCTGCTTCATCACTTGTCAGCTTTGCTTTAAGATCTGCAAGGGCCCCGAGATCTCCGAGTGTTGTCTTCTCTACTTTGCTCTGAATAGTCTTCACAGCTTTTTTTGTAGATTCTGCCTCCGCTCTTTTCTCTTTCATTTCACCCTGTCTTACTTCTTCCTTTTCCTGCTCCCATAATCTTGTATGGCTGAGAACGATACGTTTGTCGCTGCGCTCAAATTCAATTACCATAAAGTTTGCGATCTCATCCTGTCCGATAGTTTTTTCATCTTCTTTCAGCAGGTGGCGTGCAGGTGCATAACCTTCTAAACCATAAGGAAGTTGTACTACAGCGCCTTTATCATCCTTTTTGCTTACAGTTCCTTCATGTATAGTACCTACGGCAAATGTATCTTCCAGGCTGTTCCAAGGATCTTCTTCTATTTGCTTATGACCAAGCTGAAGCTTACGCCCTTCTTTGTCAATGCTCAAAATGATGACCTGGATCTCATTTCCAACTTTAGTATATTCATTAGGATTGTTGAAACGCTTAAGCCAGCTAAGGTCACTGATGTGTATCATTCCGCCGATGCCTGTAGATAGTTCTACAAAAACACCGTATGGAGTGATATTTTTAACCGTACCCATATGCTTGCTCTCTTCAGGGAATTGAGTTTCAATTGTACTCCACGGATCTTCAGTTAATTGCTTAATTGAAAGGCTCATCTTACGTGTATCCTTATCCAGTGTTACAACTCTTGCTTCATACTCATCTCCAAGCTTAAAGAATTCTTTAGCATTGATCGGCGTGTTTGCCCAGGTTATCTCACTTACGTGAACAAGACCTTCTACACCCGGCATTATTTCCAGAAATGCACCGTAATCTTCAATGTTTACCACTTTACCTTTAACAGTTTCGCTTTCCTTCAGGTTCTCTGCAAGGGTATCCCATGGGTGAGGAGTAAGTTGCTTCAGACCCAGACTGATACGTTTTTTATCATCATCAAAGTCAAGTACAACTACATTCAGTTTTTGATCCATCTTCAGTATTTCTGATGGATGATTTATACGGCCCCATGATATATCTGTGATATATAATAATCCGTCTAAGCCACCAAGGTCAAGGAATGCACCGAAGTCAGTGATATTTTTAATCGTTCCTTCAAGTACCTGTCCTTTTTCCAGTTTTCCTATAATTTCTGCACGCTGTGCTTCAAGATCACTTTCAATAAGTGCTTTGTGAGATACAACAGCATTCTTAATGGCTTCATTTATTTTCCCCACTTTAAATTCCATTGTCTTACCTACAAACTGATCGTAATCAGTTACAGGCTTCACATCTATCTGAGATCCCGGTAAGAATGTTTCCATACCGAAGACA
>JBGTJG010000168.1:0-2188 GCA_041745235.1 Ferruginibacter sp.
TGCACCTTTCAGCATTACTATAAATAATTCTTCAAATGGCTCCCGAGTGACCGGTACGTTCTCGGGGAGGGTCTATAATAATGGGGGTGCGGGTCCCGGTTTTAAAGATCTTCAGAACGGAATTTTTACGGTGACAATTTATTATTAGCAATTCTTTGGTTTTGTATTATTAATATTAGCAGCGAAATGAGCTGATGGGGTATCTTCTTAAATAAAGAGGGTGCAAACAACATTTAAAAGGTATATTTTTACTCCTTAATTATAACTAACTGTCATCATGAAATTTTTAGCTTCTCTTTTTTCATTCCTAATTTTCGGTTTTATATTTTCTTCCTGCCAAAAAGAGTTTCTTCCGGGAGACGGAACTACTGCCAAAGGATCATTGCAAAAAGACAGCATAGGTGACTGTATGCCCATTCTTGTGAGTGGTTCGTACAAAGCAGATACTTTACTGAATACATCAAATTATGTAGACGTTTCCATCAATCTTACGCAGGCAGGAACTTATACTATAAAATCTGACACCATAAATGGCTATTCATTCAGCGGAACAGGGGTAGCACAGGATACAGGAATAAATACTGTTAGGTTATCAGGCATAGGCAGGCCATTCTTAGGCGGAGTAGATGTTTTTACAATAACATTTGACAGCAGCGTTTGTGAGTTTAATGTAATTGTTACGGGTACAGGCGGTGGCGGTGGGGGTGGGGGTGGGGGTGGCGGAGCTTCTACGGATTCTATAGTAGCTTTCATAGATAATGTATACACCACATTCAAATTTCGTGATTCCGCCAAACGTAACATTACTTCCGGATATGATGCTATTGGCGTCCTCGGTTATAATAATGCTGCAGGCGATGAAAGTTTCGGCTTTCTGGTAGGGACTTTGGCGCCTCTTGGCCCGGGTACATATACCGTGAACCAATTTCCTGCAGCCATTGTAGCAGCACAGGATACAAGCGCAACTTTTGGCTATTATGCACAAACAAATCCTGTCGGCCCTCCTCAAATCCCCGGATTTACAGTTGATATTACGACACTTACGGCCACGAGGGTTATCGGTACTTTCTCCGGTCGATTATTTGATAATTTGGGTGCGGGCCCGGGCTTTAGAGATATAACAAACGGAAAATTCAGTGTGACTGTTTATCCCTAATCAGATAATAAGCCTTTTTTATTACAAAGATAATTGTTGCATGTTCATGGAACCATTATCGTTTTTTCAGGACGCAATACTGATCAACTGCTATGAATGATGTAACATATGCAAAACAGAACCATACATCACTTCAGCTCCTAAACTGAGATCTTCATAAGACGCATATTCCAAAGGATTATGACTGATGCCATCTTTACAACGCACAAAGATCATCCCATAATCGCAGGCATAAGAAAGGGTGAGTGCATCATGAAACGGCCCGCTCATCAGTTCAGGTGCATCCAAATTTAATTCGGCGCACTTCGTTCTGATAATGTCTTTGATCCAATCAGCACAGTAACGCGGTTCGCTGTTGGTATCTTCTGTAATGGTGTAAGTGAGCTGGTGTTTTTTGCAAATGCTTTCTATCTCTGCATACAATTGCTTTTCATAATTGTTTCTTCTTTGCAGATCTATATCCCGCAGATCTATAGTGAAAACTGTTTCTTCTGCAATGATATTACGGCTTGCAGGAAATACATTCATTGTAGCAACAGTACCCACCGTTGGCGCATTCGGATCCTGTGCAGCAATTTTATTTACCGCAACAATGATTTCCGCAGCGCCGAGCAAAGCATCCTTTCTCAGAGGCATAGGCACTGAGCCGGTATGTCCTGCCATGCCTTTTAATTTTACCGTAAGCCACAATGGCCCGGATATTCCTGTAACAATGCCGATGGGTTTATTTGCCATATCCAGCACCGGTCCCTGTTCAATGTGCAATTCCAGAAAAGCATAGATGCTTCCCGGTTCATATTCAGATGCCTTAAAATTATTTATATCACACCCGAAATCTGTCAGTGCCTGTTCTCTGGAAATGCCGTCTTTATCCACTCTCTTTGCATCATCAGGATCAAGTTTGCCGAGGATTCCTTTAGAACCGAAAAGGCCTTTATTAAAACGCCATCCTTCTTCATCAGCAAAAGAAACAACCTCAATACTTCTTTTGTGATTAATATTATTTTCCTTAATCGTTTTGACCACTTCAAT
>JBGTJG010000169.1:0-7114 GCA_041745235.1 Ferruginibacter sp.
GAGCTACAACTACTGTTCTGCATGTAATAGATGCTACACAGGATATACTGTACGTTCAAAATCCTCCTAATGCCGGCACACTTGTAGCAACAGGGCCTTTAGGGATAAATATTACAGGAGTAAACGGGTTTGATATCAGCGCAACATCGGGTACTGCTTTGGGTGTATTTACTGTGGGTACTGCGAGTGCATTGTACTCTGTAAATCTATCCACCGGAACAGCAACAAAAGTTTATGATGTTCCGCAGAGTCTCCGCGGCTTTGCAATCGCATTAGGATTCTAAAAAGAACACAATTATATCTAAGAGAGATGTGCATCGGCACATCTCTTTTTTTGCCCTCCGTTTACAAAAATCTATAATTCCAGTATTGCCTTCAGACTAACAGACCATCTCCATCATACTTCTAACTATTTGTTTTGCACTTCTTGAGTATATCACAGACAACTGTTTATTATCAGTAATCCATCGGGTAAACAGCCTTTGGAAGTTGATATCTAAAGCATTACCTACAGAAACGCCGAATCGCTCTAACGCTGCTGCATTACAATTCTGTTCATAATGACCTTTTACAGGTATTACCATTAATTTTTTCTGCAGGTACAGGGCTTCCGCAGGAGTTTCAAAACCCGCAGAGGTAATAATCCCGCAACTATTTATAAGGCTTTCATTAAAGACAGTATTATTTATAGGAATTAAACTGACGTTTCCCCGCACTGTTTTTGTTTTAACTTCCTTGGAAAAAACTTCGAATGTGTGATTGGTTAAGGGTAAAAGGTGTTGTAAAATAACCTCATCATTATAGGACAAAAGATAAACGGTTATGTGCGGACCGCATGAAGGCTGTGCGTTCCATATCGGATCTTTAATTATCGGCGGAAGAATAAAATCATCATACGCGTCAAAATGCAACCCGATATTTTGCGAAGCACTTGCGAAATTGTGAAGCAGAAATTCTCCGAAAACATTTTTTCTGTCAGGGCGTGGCGTGTGGACACTTAAAAAGCTTGCCTGGTGGCCAAAATGTATGCTTTTAATTTTTTTATATGCACAAGCCAAAGAAGTAATGCTTTCATAATCATTGAGGACCAGATCGTATTTTTCTACAGGTAATTGCCGTACTTCTTTTACTACTCGCATCGGTGCAAGTGATACCGCAATTTTTTTATAATTTAATCCACCGCTGCCGCTATAAAAAAAACTCAGGCCTTTGCTGCGGTATTTAATATTATTCATTTTCAGATTGCTGTTGCTGCCGCTGAGAAATATGTCTACCTCACCGTATCGCTGCAGGTGTGGGAGGATTTCCATAGCACGGCTTATATGCCCGTTACCGGTTGCCTGCACTGCGTAAAATATTTTCATGTGTTCATATTTATTGTTTTTTAATTGTCACATGGAATTCGGCGAAAGGCATATACTTTTTTGTATTGCAATCTGTTTTGGCTCATTTCATTGTAATGAATTAATGTAACAGTCAGGTTCTTCCCGTAACACGCTTAAGGAAATATTTTGTTTTACGATTTTTTGAGGGGGGAAAACTGCTTCCTCATATCGATAAATGATCCATTCTTTATTATTGTATTCAAGGGCAGTAAGGTTCTCAATCCAATCGCCTGAATTTAAATAAATCACATTGCCATCCTCGGTTTCAATTAATCTTTTTTCGGGTTGGTGAATGTGCCCGCAGATCACATAATCATATTTTTTTTCTATGGCGAGTTCTGCTACGGTTGCTTCAAAATTATTTATATAGGTGATCGCTTTCTTTACGCTGTTCTTTACCTTTTTTGAAAAAGAAATTTTTTCTCCGCCGAATGATTTAGAAACAAAATTTATAAAACTGTTTAAAATGATAAGGAGATCGTATCCTTTCCCCCCGAGCTTAGAGAGAATTTTTGCACTGCCTTTGGTTGTGTTATCAAACACATCGCCATGGAAAACCCAAATTGTTTTGCCGTCTATTTCCATCAGGTATTTATCTGCCAGGATAAAGTTCCCAAGGCTCATTTCTGAATAACGTCGCAGCATTTCATCATGATTGCCGGTGATGTAAATAACCCGCGTTCCTCTCGTTACAAAATGAAGGATCTCTTTTATAACAGACATGTGAGCGGCAGGAAAATAACTTTTACTGAATTGCCAGCCGTCGATAATATCCCCGTTTAAAATAAGAACCTGCGGATAAATGCTTTGCAGGTAATTTACAAGTTCTTTTGCGTGACAACCGTATGTTCCCAAGTGTACATCGGAGATTACAGCTACATCAACGTGCCTTCTTTCCATACGATCGCGTTTTGCAAAGGTTGATTATCTCTATTGCCAAAAGGTGAAGCGGGGGGTTAAGAAAATGTAAGGGGTGTGTGATATTATTGTTACGCATGGTTTTATCCGGCATAATTTTTTGGACTTATCAAATTCAAATCCACATTATGATGAACCAAGGACAAACCCCTAAAACCAATCCTCAAACAAATAATAACCGCAACCGGCCCGATATCAGGGATGATATGGACAGCAGGGAAGACTCTGAAAGTCGTTTGGATGAAACCGGCGGAAAACACAAAAAAGAAGATACTCATCCGCAGGGGAAAAAAGCCGGGGATAACAAAGAGAAAGATTCAGAAGAATAGGGTTATCCACATGTTCCTATACGATGTGTGTCAGCCTAAGCTTGTCGAAGCTAATCAAAATTTTACAATAGTAATCCGCCTTCGACAAGCTCAGGCTGACATTTATTTTCAGGAGTGATTGTCGTGACCTTTGTCTAACTGAACAGGTATTCCACATCAGCCTTACTAAGAGCTTTTACAAAATTGGCATCATCAGATATCAATTCTTTGGCAAGGATCTTTTTACGTTCCTGTAATTGCAAAATTTTATCTTCAATAGTATCTATGCATATCATGCGGTAGGCAAAAATATTTTTTGTCTGGCCTATGCGATGCGTGCGATCAATAGCCTGTTGTTCTACAGCGGGGTTCCACCACGGATCTACGATGTACACATAATCTGCAGCAGTAAGGTTTAAGCCAACGCCGCCGGCTTTCAATGAAATCAGGAATACCCGAACCTCATCGTTATTCTGAAAACTTTGGATGGCTTTTTCCCTGTCCACGGCAGAAGTACTGCCATCAAAGTATTCAAACGGAATTTTAGCTTCGGTGAGCTTTTCTTTTATCAATGCAAGCATGCCGAGGAACTGAGAAAAAATAAGTGCTTTGTGGTCGCCGATGTTTTCCGTTATTTCCCGGGTAAGCTCGTCCAGCTTTATAGAATTGTTCGGGAACTTTTCTTCTTCATTAAGAATAGCAGGACTGTCGCATATCTGCCGCAATTTCATGAGCCCCTGTAAAATGGTAAGCTGAGATTTCTCTATTCCCTGCTGATCGATCGTGCCGAGAATCTTATCGCGGTAACTGTTACGGTACGCTTCATACACTTTTCTTTGTTCATCTTCCATCTCGCAAAAAAGGATCTGCTCTGTTTTTTCCGGCAGGTCCTTAGCAACCTGCTCTTTTGTGCGCCGAAGAATAAAAGGGTATAACAGTTTTCTCAGATGATCTTTCTGCTCCTGCTCCCCGAATTTATCAATTGGATTGGCAAATTCGTTTCTGAAAAACTCCATACTGCCCAGCAGGCCGGGGTTAAGGAAATTCATTTGCGCATAAATATCGAAGGTGTTGTTTTGTAATGGCGTACCGCTCATGCACACACGATTGGTTGCAGAAAGTAGTGATGCTGCTTTTGTTACTTTAGAAGAAGGGTTTTTAATGGCCTGACTTTCATCCAATACTACATAATCAAAATGAATTTTAAGCAGCAGCTGTATATCGCTGCGCAAAGTACCGTAAGTAGTAATGATGATGTTTGCGGCTTTTAATTCTTCCAGGTTACGGGTGCGTGCACTGCCATGATGGATGTGTGCGGTAAGATGCGGCGTGAATTTTTTTATTTCATTCTGCCAGTTGTAAATAAGTGTAGTAGGGCAAACTACGATTGCCGTAAGTTTATCATTTGTTTTTTTAAAATACTCCAGCATAGTGAGGGCCTGCACCGTTTTACCGAGTCCCATATCATCTGCAAGTATACCGCCCCAGCCTACTTCATTCAGGTAATTGAGCCAGCGATACCCGGCAAGCTGGTAAGGACGCAGGATAGGCTCCAGCGTTTCAGATGGAGCTATTTCCGGTATGTCTTTAAATGCACGAAGGCGTTCATATTTTTCATCCAGCGCAAAGCTGAGTTCTTCTTCATTCCTGTTTTCATAAAGATCATCTATCACGCTCATGTGAAAACGGGAGAGCCGCAGCTTATCGCTTCTGCCATCACCAACTTTAAACAACAGCGAATATTTTTTCAACCACTCATCGGGTAAAATTCCAAGTGTGCCGTCGCCAAGCTGCACGAAAGAACGCTTATCAGCCAATGCTCTTTTTATGTCTTCAATTCCTACGCGTTGCTCACCGAATTCTATTTCCACTTTTGCATCAAACCAATCAAGGCCGCTGCTGACATGTATGTGCGTGTTGGGCCTTGATGTATTAAATCTGAAATTTTTCAATGCTTCAAAACCAAAGACCGGCACTTTCATTTCCTTCATGGCATCTACAAAAAGAAAAAACCAGTTGTTGCGCAACAGATCGGCCCCGCGCAGCACAAAACTTCCTGTTTCCGGTTTTGCGATAAAGCCGGAATGCAGGCTGTCAAGCTTATTCATAAAACCTTGCTCCGCTTCTTTATTCCGATTTATCTGTAGGATCTTATCGCCGTCGGGGATGATTATTTTATCCTTATCCCCGGCTTTTGTTTCAAAGCCGCGATATGTAAAAACCGGCTGAAATAACATGTACTCGCCTCTCTCCTGCAACATCAGTTTTATCTCCGGCGTACTTGCTTTTATTTCTGTGATAAGCGATTTATCAAATTCTACATCATACTCTTTGGTGAGCGGCAGAATTACTTTCTCCAGCATTTCGGACTTAGAAAGCTTGGTTCCGTTGTTACCGTTTCTTAAATATTTCTCTGCCTGCAAAACATCTTCTGTTTTTTGCCAGGTGTACAATGTTTCATCGCTCAGGAAAACGAGGCTGCTGCCGGAAGTATTTTCTGCAAAAGGAATAAGGTCGCCATCTATTCTTACGGTGCAGGAAATTTCCAGTTTACTTTTCTTTGCATAAACCCTAAAGACAGGCGCAATAAATTCATTGCTTAATTCTGTTTCTTTAAGGTTTGCTGTTTTTAACGGTTTCGATGCAGGGAGTATAAAAACGAACGGGTTAGCGGATTGCTCATCAAATATTTTTTTCAGTTTCGGATGAAGGTATTCGGTGATCAGCGCTTTGGTTTCATCAGGCAGATCAGTCCCTTCTGTATGAATGATATTTTCCCAGATGCCGCTGAAAGGAGAGTTGCGATTGAGGTATTTATTGATCTCACTCTCCTGCAATTTTCTGATCTGCTGAAAGAGAACTTTATCATCGTCAGAAAAATCTTCTGTTTCTACGAATTTGGTGAGATCTATTTTTTCAGTTTTTCCCAAATACTTTTTCTTATCCTCATCCTGCTCTCCCTGTATGGCATCTATAGTAAAGCCCGGGTAGTTTTTGATGTTGAAATTAAATACAAGCCCGAGGCGCATGGTTTTTTCGGGAGCAACAAGTGTTTCTGTAATAAAAGTCTCGGGCGGTTTTATAAAAGAAGAAGCAGTTCTTGAAGCCTGTGCAGGCTCGCTAACAATAGTTGTCACTCTTTTTATGGAAGCGTCGAGCAATTTTAAAAATGGCTTATTGTCTTTATACGTAAATTCAAACTTGCCCGTAAGATCATCCTGCAGGCTATAGCCATAGATCTGCAGCAACTTGTTTTTCTCCCGGTCACGATTTCTTATTGTTTCAAAAAACTCAGACCCTTTACTTTGCAGCAGCTGCAAAAACAGCAAAACTTTATGTTCGCAAAGCGGATGCATTGTTTCGCCGCACATGCAGGAAGTATCAAAATTGCGTTCATCATTTTTTCGGATCACCAACGGAAACTTCTCCCCGTTTATGGTAAGCTCTGCTTCTACTCTCTCATCAGCCGCTTTTAGAATAACCGCTTTGTGATTTGATAAAAGATCTTCTGCTTCCTGGAAAATGGCCGGAGATGAGAGCATCTTTATCATTTTCATCTCTATGTTTTTCATCTTTACCACCGAGTGCATCTGATTATACTGGATGGCGCTGCTGTGCAATAGATTTTTATCAACCATATCCTGCAGCCGCAGCAGAGCGGCGGCTTCGTGTCGGCAGATGTCACCCAGATTGTACGGACATCCGCAGCGCAGGTTCATGCCTTTAGCCTCGGCATATTTATCAATATGAACTTTGTAAAAAGTGCTGTATATATCATCTTTTACACGAAAAACGATATTGCTCATCAGCTCATCATGCTCTACCAGTTCTACATAATTGAGGGAGTGGATCTTTTTACCCCGGCGAATAACTTCGTCCGTACCGGTATTGTAAATGTGTTTGATAAGATGCGGTAATGCCAAAGGAAATATATTATAGATACAGAATTATAAAAACAGCGGGCGAAAAAAATGCAGTGCATTTCCAACAAACGCATTCCGCAAGGTACGAACGCCACGGCAGATGTCAAAGACAATAAAGTATTAAATAAAAGACAAAAGATTTTGGAAATGCGGGAACGGGAAAAACAGAAGGAATGTAAAAAGGCCTCAGAGAGAAATATGATTGATCAGCCTACCTTCCTTATAAACAGGAAGAGCAGGGGCCATGTCGTCTGTGAGGCAATAGCGGATATCCTTTTCAAGATTATATTTTGTAAGGCGGAGATAATGTGTTGCATTTCGCTCCTTCATAAATTCATACAAATCAGGCTGAGCCGTTAAATAAAGGCTTTCTGCCATTTGTGAAGAATCACACTCAATAAGAAAGTGTTGCTTCAGCCTGTTTACTACAGCACCTGCAAACAAAGTGTCTTCAAGATTCACCCTGTCCTTCCACGCAGCACATGCTAAAATGATATTCATATTGCTGCTGAGCAAATGATCGCATACAGCAGAGAGATTCGGGAAAGAACCTGTTATGATCTCTTTTGCGCCGCGGGAA
>JBGTJG010000170.1:0-8621 GCA_041745235.1 Ferruginibacter sp.
ATCTTTTTTGTTTTGTTCTGCATAGGCATGGCCAAGCAAAGTGTATTTTTTTATCTCTACCTGAGTAGCTCCGTTGGCATCGAAATCTTTTAAATAATTAACGGCCTTGTCGAAGTTTTTAATATGCAGGTAAGCTGCTCCGGCCATATATGATGCCCTGTTTGCTGCAGGAGTTCCGCCGTAATTCTTCATAACATTCAATAAGCCCGTTATTTTCATTCCTTCACTTGTACCCCCGTTTAATACAAGATTTACACTGTCTGCATTAAAACCTGTTGTTGCCATTTTATCAAAAAGTGACTCTGCAGGAAAGATCATCTCAGCAGATTTTTGTTCTTTAGGCTCTCTTACAAGCTTTTCATAACCGAACCATGCTGCCACAAGAAATATAAGCGCTCCCGCTGCATAAAGAATGGGTTTGCTGTACTTTCTTAAAAGATCTTCTTCTCTTGCCACATATGGCTCTGTTGTAATGTTGTCGTTAGTGGTAACTGTAATCTTCTTTTCCGCCATGAGCTATTTATGATATTGATTATTAATTCCGGTTAATATTTTCAATCCGTGATAAACGGATAATCCTGCTGAACATACACATCTTTTAAAAGTTCATCATCAGAAGGCCATGGACTTTCCTCCGCAAACTGTACACTTTCATCAACCTGCGCTTTTACTCTTGCATTAATCACCTCAGAATCTTCATCGCTTAGCGCATGATCAGTTTTTAAAACTTTAAGCACATGCTCTATAGGGTCCTTGCTTTTATATTCTTCCAGTTCTTCTTTAGTTCTGTATTTCTGAGGGTCGCTCATGCTATGACCTTTATACCGGTATGTTACAATCTCCAGCAAAGTAGGGCCACCTTTTTCTCTGGCCCTGTTTACCGCACGCATTACAGCGTTATGTACATCTTCCGGTCTCATACCATCTACTGTGTCAGCAGGCATTTCGTATGCATCTGCCATTTTATATATCTCAAGAGTCTTGCTGGTACGTGCAACGGAAGTTCCCATTGCATATTTATTGTTCTCACAGATAAAAACGATAGGCAGGTCCCAAAGCATGGCCATATTAAAGGTCTCATGCAACATACCCTGCCTGGCTGCACCGTCGCCGAAAAAACAGAGCACTGCGTTTTGTGTACCCTTATATCTTTCAGCAAGAGCCAGACCTGCACCTGTTCCTATTTGTGCGCCTACAATACCATGTCCTCCGAAGAATCCCTGTTCCACACCGAAAAAATGCATACTGCCGCCTTTTCCTTTACTGCATCCTGTAGCTTTCCCGTACAGCTCTGCCATACAAGCTTTCGGGCTCACGCCTTTAGCAATGGCTAATGCATGGTCTCTGTATGCGGTTATAAATTTATCGTCCGGGGAGGTAGCGGTCATACATCCGGCAGCAATAGCTTCCTGCCCTATATAAAGATGACAAAACCCGCGAATTTTTTGCATACCGTACAGTTGTCCGGTTTTTTCTTCAAAACGACGAAGAAGCAGCATCAGTTCGTACCAGTATAAATAAGTTTCTTTGGAAAACTTTGTTGCCAAGGTTTGATTTTTAGTCGGCAAAGATAGAAAAAGTTCTGAGTATTGAGTACTTAGAGTTTTAAGTTAACCGGCTATTTCTGTACTTCATCCGGAATCTTAATACTTTTACAAATGCTCCGCCTGCAGAAAATTGCATTGACCTACTTTAAAAACTATCAGTTCGCCCCTTTTGAGTTCAATAAAAATGTGGTTGGAATAAGCGGGCTCAACGGCATAGGAAAGACCAATTTGCTGGATGCAATATATTATTGCTGTTTTACCAAAAGCTATTTTACTTCTGCTGATCTGCTGAATATAAATTTTAATGAATCGGGTTTCAGATTAGAGGCCCTGTTTGATAACAATACAAAGGAGGAAAAGATCATTTGCATACACAGGGGTAAGTCCCGCAAAGAGTTTTCCCTGAATGATGTGCCCTATTCACGCCTGTCTGAACATATAGGCACCCTTCCCGCTGTGATCATTGCACCGGATGACGCAGAGATCATTACCGGGGGCAGCGAAGGCCGCAGGAGATACCTTGATTCTGTCATTTGCCAGCTCGATAATGAATACCTGCAGCAGCTCATGACCTATAATAAAGTTTTGACACAGCGTAACAGCATGCTGAAACGTTTTGCAGAATCCGGTTCATCGGATAATCTTCTGTTGGATGTTTTGAATCAGCAGTTGATCCTGCCGGGAAATGTTGTCTTTGAAAAACGATCGGCATTTACCAGAAAACTCATACCCCTGATTGAAAGGTTTTATCATCACATAGCAGATAATGACGAAAAGATCCGCTTTACCTACCACAGCAGTCTTCACAAGGATACTTTCAATAATATATTGCTGCGCGGTTATGAGCGTGACAGGATACTTCAGAGAACGGGTGAAGGAATTCATAAGGACGATATTTCTTTTTCTCTTAATGATCAGCCATTTAGGAATATTGCTTCTCAGGGACAACGTAAAAGCCTTTTATTTGCATTAAAGCTTGCACAGTATCAATTGCTGAAAGACCACAAAAGTTTTTGTCCCTTACTCTTGCTGGATGATGTATTTGAAAAGCTTGATGAGAAACGGATGCACCGATTATTACATTGGGTTTGTAAGGAAAATGACGGGCAGGTTTTTATCACAGACACACACAGCAGCAGGTTAACTGAAGCTTTTGAAGAACTCGGTATCGATGGCCAAATGATCGAACTTTAAAATATAACTCATGGCAGAATTATCTATCGGTGAAGCTTTACAGCAATTTCTGAAAAAAAGCCGTTTGAAATCAGGCATTCAGGCAGTTCAGATAGAAGAAGTATGGGAAGAAATTATGGGGAAGACCGTTGCAAAATACACCGATAAATTGCAGATCATCGGCAGTACGCTGTTTGTAACAACTACAGTGGCACCTCTGAAAAATGAACTGGTTTATCAGAAAGAGAAAATTATTCAAAGAGTAAATGAGGCATTAGGAGAAAAGGTGATTATTGAGGTTGTGGTAAAATAACGGAGCCCTTTACTTATTTACAATACCCCTCACTTTGTATCCTTCTTTTCTTAAAAGGTTTATCATACCTGCATCTCCGAAGAGATGCGCTGCGCCTACACCGATAAAAATATTCTTTGCAGGCATAATAACTTTAAGCTGATTAAGCCAATTGATATTCCGGGTTTTTAATAACACATCATTATTCAGCCCTTCTGAGAATGTAGTATCTGTTGTCAGATCAATGAGCATGTCTGTTTGCTGGTTCTTATAAATGCTGATCATTTTGTTAAGGTAAAACTTCATTTTTTCCGTGCTGTCTATATCCCTGAGCAAAGCTTTGGCCTGTACATCATAAGGTATGCTGTCAAAGATGCCGGACTGAAATTCAATTGTTTCCAGGCCTTTGATCTCCTTTTTTTGCTTTCGGGCAATGTTCATCAGTTCCATCTCTACCCCACCGGGAGATTTACAGGGCATCATCCTCGGGTACAGTAATGCTCCCACAAGCATAGGTTTCATTTTCTTGAAAAGGTTCATTTTCATTTTCAACGAATCAGAAAAAAAATTATTCACCCTCTTATATTCTGACGGTGTATAAAGGTCTTCCAAAGTTTTACCCCCTTTCATATTCATAAATAACATACCGCCGAGAAGCGTGGAAGGGTCATCAAGGTCCAGCTCAAAATATATTTCTTCTGATTGACTTATAGCTTCTTGCAGGTTCGCACTTAAGTTCATGTCCTGTTTACAAAGGAGGTGAAATGTACCGAACAGATAACTCGGTTGCTTCAATCCCTTACCGGAAATTTCCCACAGCAGTGTATTGTCATCATTGCTTTTTGAGAGAGATGTAAATTTCGGAGCTGAACATCCCTGAATAATCGCAGGAACGGATAAGAGTAAGAATAATTTCATATTAAATATTAAAATGGGAGCGGTTTAATATTTCCTTAGCCCGCTCATTTACTGTGTCATTTAAAACGAGCGGCGGGGCATGATGGGGTTTTATGCGAGCATCCAGGATCAGAGCCCCTTTACAACCCCAGTGTTTGTTTTCTGTGAAACTGTCTGCACCATAAATATCATGAGACGGATTGGTACGAGTGAACGTGAGCCATAAGAAATTATTAATGTTGTCGGCTGCAAATTCCGGGTCATCTGCAAGTATGATAAAAGGAAAAGAATTCAATTCGAGTACGAATGGTTTCAGCTTATTGCTGAGCCTGTTTAATTCTTCCCCTGCTGTTTCATAAGTAGTGAAAGGATTCAAGCGTATGGCAATAATTCCCGGCATTATAAGGCAGGCATCAAATTCCGAAATAAAATGAGGCACAAAATTTCCCAACTCTCTTTTTATTTCACCCGTGGCAGCAAATACCACTTTGCTACCGCTGTTTATGGATGTGCCGGAGTAATCAAGGGTATCTATGGTAGTTTTGGTATAGAAGTGAACATCTCTCCGAAGATCTATGCGTTCCAAAACAAAGGAAAAGTATTGTTTAATATTTTTTGAAGAAACCTGCCCGTCCGGATCTGCAGTAATGAAAAGAAATTTTGCCAGGCTCAGCTGCCCTGTCCCCAGAATATGATTTGCTATTGTAAGTATTTCTGCAGGCTGCGTTGCAGGTGCATAGGGAGTATATCGCTCACTGCCTATAGCCAGTAATAAGGGATGAACGCCCGCCGCATCTACAGCATTGACTTCCCTAAGTCCGGGTATTTCATTTTGTAAAGCATTTCCGGAAATTGAATGAATCAGTTCTCCGAAGCTGGAGTCTTCCTGAGGCGGGCGTCCTACTACTGTGAATGGCCATATGGCATTTTTTTTAGCGTAAACGCGGTGAACTTTCATTACAGGAAACTCATGACGTAAACTGTAATAGCCAAGATGGTCACCGAATGGGCCTTCAGGTTTATTATCTTCCGGATAGACCGTTCCGGTGATGACAAAATCTGCGTCTGTACTTATACAAAAACCATCACGGTAAGTATAACGGAATCTCCTTCCTCCTAATGCCCCGGCAAATGTTGCTTCACTCATACCTTCAGGTAAAGGCATAACTGCTGCAACTGAATGTGACGGAGGCCCGCCCACGAAAATACTTACCTTAAGCGGTTCTCCTTTTCTGTTAGCCTTAGTTTGATGCACGCCTATGCCCCGGTGAAGCTGATAATGCAATCCAATCTCAGCATCCTGCAAATACTCGTTCCCGGAAAGTTGTATTCTGTACATGCCCATATTGGCATTCATCACACCCGGTTTGTCAATGTCTTCGGTGTATACCTGCGGAAGCGTAACAAATGCGCCACCGTCCATCGGCCAGTGATGTATCTGCGGCAGATCACTGATCTTTATTTCTTCAAAAAGTATCGGTTTTTTTACGGGGTTCTTTAAGGGTAAGGCCTTCATGCCTAAAACTGCTGCATTAAAATTATCTATCGGATGCTTCAGGGCTTCAATAGGATTGTTTTTAAAATCTATCAGTTTACGTACACCGGGTAGGGTATCCCTGAAAATATATTCGCTGCGGCTGAGTGTTCCGAAAAGATTGGAAGCAGCTCTGAATTTTGAACCTTTTACATTTTCAAAAAGAATAGCAGGGCCGGCTGCTGCATATACCTGTAAATGTATTGCTGCCATTTCCAGATAAGGATCAACCTGTTCTTTTATGCGAAGCAGCTGTCCGCTCTTTTCAAGATCAGATAAACAGTCTTCAAGGGATTGATATGCCATGCGGTAAATTCGACTGCAAATTTAGTTCATATTGAACTGTGTAAAAATTAATAAACAGATTTGTTACATAAGAATCTTATGTATATTTGTTCAGTGAAACAATCAGATCAATTATTTAAAGGTTCTCTTGCAACAATATTACTTAAGTTGTTAAGTGAAAATGAAAAGATGTACGGATATGAGATCACCAAAAAAGTAATGGAGCTAAGTGCTGGCAAAATGAAACTGACCGAAGGTGCCTTATACCCTTCTTTGCATAAACTGGAAGCCGCGGGCTTACTGGAAGTGAAGATGGAAAACATAGGCAACAGAAACAGAAAATATTATTCCCTTACCAAACAGGGTAAAAAGGAAACAAATAATAAATTAAAAGAGGTTGCTGCTTTTATCGAACAGATACAACAGGTTTTAAACTTAAAACCGGCATTCGTAAAATGACACTTACACAAGAGCAAATACAACAATTATTTTCTTTTACTGAGAAAAAATTTGTCCGGTGGTATGATCTGCAGGTAGAACTGGTTGATCATCTTGCAAATAAAATTGAGGCAGAAATGGAAGGGAATCCATCTCTTTCTTTTGAGCGTGCATTGGGAAATGTGTATGCCGGTTTTGGCATTTTTGGTTTCGCCGAAATTGTCAGGGAGAGAGAAAAGGCTTTGACGAAAGCGAATAATAAATTAATGAGGAAGGCTTTTAAAGCTGAGTTTTCGTGGCCTAACTTAGTCAGAAGTATCGCCATACTGCTGATGATTTATACCACTGTTTTTACATTCGGACTAAAAGTTATGATTATATTATATGTTATTTTATACATAAGGGATATAATTATTAATTCAAAGAATTTTTATAATTGGCGCGCCTTTGAATCAAAAAAACCCGGTAGGGGAATCAAAAAGAATTTGTTGATGCTAAAAACACTTCCTTCATTTGGCTTACTGCCTTTCTTTTATTTTCAGTTTTTAATAACTCATTTTTATGAGGTTTTCGATAGCAGCATTCACTATTCCTTTGCTCAAAAAATATTCTTTATCGGTTTTTTGTTTTTAGGTACAATTCTTTTTTTGGCATCATCTAAAATATCTAAAACGGTTCTGGAAAAAGCTAAAGAATTATATCCGGAAGCGTTTGTATAAGCGGCACCGGAAAGCGTTTTCTAATTTACTGTGGGACATCCGATGCCGGACCGTCGTCCTCCGCCCGCTGACATACCTGATAATCTGAATGCAACCGAAAGCCCTGTAAAATAATACCAGTCCTTAAATTTTGGCTGACCTCTTTGTTCACCTGCAGGGGGATAAACCTGCAAAGCGCTTTTTAATTCATCCCCGCGAAATGCAATATCAGCTGCCTGTTGGCCGTTATTTTGAATAAGGAGATCCTTATCCGCATAAGTTGTACTCACATCATCCAGATGATCTGTAAAGGTCTTCCTCAATCCTGCTTCAAATCCTATCCGAATATTATCCCCCAAAGCAAGTTTAATTCCTCCTCCGAACGGGAGAGAAATCTGGCTGAGGTTATACTTTTTTCTTCCTTCATAAAACCCCTGCCCTTCTGTTCCCTGCGGCTGTAAAAACACCTTTTGTCCGGTTGTATCAGTTGCGGAAGGGTTGAACCTGAAATAGCTTATCCCTGCGAAAATATATGGTGTGAAGCCTTTCTCGTAAATATTGAGCAAGTTGTATTCAGCACCGAGATGTATATCTGTTACCGGTGAGCTGAAACTCAGGTTCCTTAATTTATTTTTAGTGCCGTCTTTGTCTGCTGCGCTTATTCTTCCGATTGTAAAATTAGCTCTCGCTGAAATTTTATCAGTAAGTTCATATAATATTCCGGCGCCGTATGCTGCGTGAGATTTGGTCGCGGTAAAGTTTTTTTCCTGTAAGTCTCCTTTATAATTCGCAAAGCCGCCGAAAGCAGTAATGCTGAGGTTTTGCGATTGAGAACCGGAAGTAAGGAAAACAAGAATCAAAAAGAGGAGTGGCTTCATAAGGCGAAGAATTAATATCTAAAGGAATTTTTCGCTTGAAAGCAAGGAATATACCGCAAATAAAAAAGCTCCGTTTATTTAACGGAGCTTTAAGGATTCTTAATCAAATTATTTTTTCATATACATCACTTCTTTCACCAAAGCCACTGTTCTACTAACGTCTGGCAAATACAAAGCAACGAGATTAGGTGCGTAGTGCATGGGCGCATCTACACTTGTAATACGACGAACGGGAGCATCCAGATAATCGAAGCCTTCTTTTTGTATGCGATAAGCAATCTCTGAACTTACAGAGGCGAATGGCCACTGCTCTTCTACTATCACAAGTCTGTTTGTTTTCTTTACGCTTTCCAGAATGGTGAACCAATCTAAAGGGCGTATGGTAGCCACATCTATCACTTCTGCTTCGATGCCTTCTTTTGCCAGCTCTTCTGCTGCACCAAGGGCAATTTTCATCATTTTATTAAAGGAAACGATCGTAACGTCTTTACCTTCTCTTTTAATAAAACACTTACCTATTGGTAATACATATTCTTCTTCTGGCACTTCACCTTTCTCGCCATACATCACTTCACTCTCCATGAACATTACAGGATCATCATCTCTGATGGCTGCTTTCAGAAGTCCTTTAGCATCGTAGGGATTGCTTACAGAAATTACTTTCAATCCCGGGATATTAGCATACATGCTTTCAAACGCTGTAGAGTGCTGTGCGCCTAGCTGGCCTGCACTTCCATTAGCACCGCGAAATACGATGGGGCAACCAACTTGTCCGCCGCTCATTGCCAGCATTTTACTTGCGGTATTTAGAATCTGATCTAGCGCAAGTACTGCAAAGTTCCATGTCATGAATTCTACGATAGGTCGCAATCCGTTCTG
>JBGTJG010000171.1:0-7136 GCA_041745235.1 Ferruginibacter sp.
ACAACTGTTTTCTTACCCATAAAAAATTACTTTAAAAATCTTGCAGACAAATCAGTTGACGGAACCATACAGGAATCTTTTTTACCGAACCATTTATAACGGTTGGCGGCTATGATCCTGTAAATGCCATTTCTGATAAGCGGAGGTACAATAATAAAGCCATAAAGCATTTTTACCGCACCTGATAAGTTTTGTGCTACCAACAGTGCCGCGGTTGATTCAGTGTATGCTTTATCGTTTTGGATAAGAACAAAAGAAGCCGGATCATCTATGGGTAAACCGTATTTGCGCAGTAAAGATTTTCCGCTTTCGGATTGCAGGGATGCAAAACGATAGATCTTCTTTTTATCATGTTTAATAACAAACTGAACTGCGTTATTGCAAAGGTTGCAGATACCGTCGAATAATATTACAGGGTTATCATCCAATATTGAGGATTAATTCTATACCAGCATCGTAACGGGGTTCTCAATAAATTTTTTCAATGTCTGCAGGAAAGCTGCACCTACTGCGCCATCTACACTCCGGTGATCGCAGCTCAGCGTTACTTTCATAACATTGGCAGTTTCAAAGTTGCCGTTCCTGCTCACAACTGTTTCTTTTATCTTCCCTACTGCAAGTATGCAACTGTCAGGCGGATTTATCACAGCGGTAAATTCATCAATATCCATCATTCCGAGATTGGAGATCGTAAAAGTATTTCCGCTGAACTCATCGGGTTGTAATTTTTTATCTTTTGCCTTTGTATACAACTCATTTGCATCAGCGGCAATCTGTGCTAATGTTTTTTGATCTGCAAATTTGACCACCGGCACAATGAGGCCCTCCGGTAATGCAATAGCGCTGCCGATATGAATGTGTTCGTTTCTCCTGATTGACTCTCCCATAAAGCTGCTGTTCACTTCCGGGTGAAGGCGTAAAGCAGAGGCACATGCTTTAATGATCAGATCATTAAAAGAGATTTTTACAGGGCTTACATCATTTATCATCTTCCGTGCTGCTATTGCGGTATCCATATTCATCTCCATTGTGAGATAAAAATGCGGAGCGCTGAACATGCTTTCACTTAAACGGCGAGCAATCGTCTTACGCATTTGAGTAAGCGGAATATCCGTAAATGATTCTTTGCCTGATACTATGCTCCCCTTTTGTTTTTTCACCTCGGAACCTTGCCCTTCCGTCGTTGGTCGTTGGTCGTTGGTCGTTGGTCGTTCTCCGGTTTCCTTATACCCGTCAATATCATTTTTAATTATCCGCCCGCCATCACCGGTTCCGGTTATTTTACTGATGTCAAGGCCTTTTTCTTCTGCCATTTTTTTAGCAAGAGGAGAAGCTTTTATGCGCTGATCTGAACCGGTGTTCGTTTGCTGTTTCTCGTTTCCTTTATCTCCGGTCTCCTCGTTCGTCGTTAATGGTTGGTCGTTGGTCGGCGGCTTCTCTTCGGTTGTCGATGGTCCTTCGTTGGTCGTCGACTGTTCTTTTTCCGCCGCTACATATGCGCTCACATCTGTTCCTTCTTTGCCCACTATCGCAATGATCTGGTTTATCTTAGCCGCCTGCCCTGCTTCAACGCCGATATAAAGCAATGTACCTTCTTCATATCCTATTACTTCCATTGTGGCTTTATCTGTTTCCACATCAGCAAGTATATCATCACTCTTTACAGCATCTCCTACATTTTTATTCCATGAAACGATCTTCCCTTCAGTCATGGTATCACTGAGAAGAGGCATTCTTATTTCCTTTGCTCCTTCCGGTAAGCTTAATTTTTCTGGCTGTTTATTTTCTGTTTTAACAGTGGTTTTTTTATCCGATTGTTTTTGAGCATCAGCGGATTTGTCTTCAGCCTTAGGAGCATTATCCTCTGCAGTGTTAGCAGTGCTGTCTGCCTTCCCTTCACCTTCCAGCAATGATTTATAATCTTCACCTTCTTTGCCCACTATTGCAATGATCTGATTAATTTTCGCAGCCTCACCTGCCGGTACACCGATATAGAGCAGTGTCCCGTCTGCATAGCCCGTTACTTCCATTGTTGCTTTATCTGTTTCCACATCAGCAAGCACATCATCACTTTTTACTTTATCCCCTACGTTCTTATTCCAAACCACTATCTTCCCTTCCGTCATGGTATCACTAAGCAGGGGCATCCGTATTACTTCTGCCATAAAAATCTTTTTGTAAATATTGAAGTTCGAAATTAATGTAAAAAAAACAAAGGGTGAGTGGTTCGCCCTTAAGAAGCCTTAATAATCCAGTTCCAGTTTCAGCCGCTCCTTAAGCTCTTTGATCAACGGGTATTTTTCAATAAGCAACGCATATTGTTGTTTAGGTGATAAAGGTTTATTTTCCTCCTGAAGCGTTAACTCTGTTTCCCGTATTTCAATTGAATATTTGATCAGCTTATTACTGAAATAATTATGCAAAAATTCGATAAGTCCGGCTCTTTCCGTCTCTATAAATCTTTGTTGAAGCGTGCCGTCTGTTATGATGGTGAAATTATGATCGTCCTCAGGCCTTAATTCCGCTGCCTTGAACTGTGTTACAGCCGGATGCTTTTTCTCTGCTACCAGTTTAGCAGTGAAAAGTTTCCAAGCCTTCTGTAAATTCTCAGCATTGAGACTTATCGCTGTAATGTTGCGGCTGTTTTCTTCCAGCACACGGGCTCTTATCTTATCAAGCGATCCAAAACCTCCGGTTTTTATCGGCGGGGGAGTAACTTCCGGTTTTGATTCTTGCTTCGGCGGCTCAGGTTCTTTTTTTGTTTCAATGTGCAATGAAGCTGAGGGCATAGCAGGAGTTAATCCTGAAATCTCTTCCTTCACCTCCTCTTTGATCCTGATAAAACCTATAGATTTAAATGCGACAGGCTTAACAGTATCAAGGAGTTTTTTTTTTGTCACGGTTTCATTTTCACCGGATGCCATATTCACTGCCTGGTTAAGGTAACACAATTTGATTAGCGTCATTTCTACACTGAGCCGTTTATTGCGTGATTGTTTATAACTCACTGTGGCATCATTGAGTACATTAAGAGCAGCTATCATCCAGTTTGCTGATAAATCTTTCGCCGCCTGAAGGTATTTATCCCGAAAATCTTCTGCTACATCTAATAACACTGCGGCCTTAATATCCTTACAAACCAGGAGGTTTCTGATAAATTCTGTAAATCCATCCAGGAAAGTATCTCCCTCAAAGCCTTTCTGATTTATGGAATCGAAAAGAAGCAATGTATCCGTGAGCTTTTGCTCAGTCGCGTATTGAAGCAATTTGAAAAAATAATCTTCATCCAGGATGTTAAGATGCTCCAGTGTATTGCTGTAATTAAGCTGACCACCCGTGAAGCTCACGATCTTATCCAGTATGCTCAGTGCATCCCTCATACAACCCTCGCTTTTTTGTGCAATAACATGAAGAGCTGCATTCTCTGCTGATATTTTTTCTTTCTCGCAGATTTCCTGCAGGTGATCCACCGTATCATTTGTAGTGATCCTTTTAAAATCAAAGATCTGGCAGCGGCTTAATATCGTGGGAATTATTTTGTGTTTTTCAGTAGTAGCAAGAATAAAAATGGCATGCGAAGGCGGTTCTTCCAGTGTTTTTAAAAAAGCATTAAATGCCTGGGAACTGAGCATGTGCACCTCATCTATAATATACACTTTATAATCTCCCGCTTGCGGAGCAAATCTTACCTGATCCGTCAGTACACGAATATCATCTACAGAATTATTGCTGGCCGCATCAAGTTCATGAATGTTCATGGAGCTGCCGTTATCAAAAGAAACGCAACTGTTACAGGAATTACAAGCCTCGCCGTCTGCAGTTTTATTTTCGCAATTAATAGTTTTAGCTAAAATTCTTGCACAGGTAGTTTTGCCTACGCCCCGCGGCCCGCAGAAAAGAAAAGCGTGGGCGAGCTGATTATTGGTAATGGCATTTTTAAGCGTGGTTGTAATATGGGACTGTCCCACAACAGTACTGAAATTTTGCGGCCTGTATTTCCTCGCTGATACAATAAACTTTTCCATATTTACATGCTATCACTCTTTATTTTACTGCTTTTACCGGAGCGAGGCCATTTAGGCAAATTTAAATATTGTGTCCCGTAATCTCTCAAAAATCATCAGAGGATAGGATGCCTTACAAATTCTTTGTTCCTGTCAAATAAATATCGGTATGTACACAATTTTCTGCTCCTGTGCACATCGCCGAGTGCAGCTGCGATATTCAGCATTTTCGGATTAAAATCGCCAATCCATTGCATTTCATATTCTGTATAAGGTGAGTTTGCAGATTGTACGTATTTCCCGGTTTCACCTACCAGGTAAGAATCTACACCTTTTCCCTGCCACTCCGGTACAACCCCGAAAACAAGGCCTGTGAATTTCTTATTTTTCTTAAATCGTTTCAGAATAAGGAATTTTAATTTCTGAGGTAAGCCAAATTTGCCGTTCAGATGTTTGAACCACTGATTCAGATCGGGGAGGTTTACAAAGAGGGCGACGGGTTCATTTTTGTAATAGACAAACCTGATGATTTTCTCATCCATCACAGGCTTCATTTTTTTAAACATGATTAAGACCTGCTCATAACTCAGTTGCTTGAGTCCGCCATGACCTGCCCATGCCTTATTATAAACTACAGTAAAATCTTTTGCATATTTTTCCAGCTGATCTTTCCTGAGATGATCTGATGAAAAATTTTTATCTGCCGATACTGAATTATGTCTCTCCCAAACTTTTTTATCAAAAGGTTCCTTTGGCTTCATGCTAAAACACACCTGGTCATAGAAAGGCTTAAAGCCGTAATTTTCAAAAAGCTTTACATAGTAAGGGGGGTTATAATTCATACAGTAAAGCGGTTCAGAAAATCCCTTTGTCACCATTCCCCACCAGCGATCCCTTTCCCCGAAGTTTATCGGGCCGTCCATTGCTTCCATTCCTTCCTTTTGCAACCAGTCTTTGGAAGTATTCAGTAAAATGTCTGCAGCCCGCTGATCGTCTATACATTCAAAAAAACCGATTCCGCCTACGGAAACATCATCTCCTTTGTTTTTATATTTTTTATTCTCGAATGCTGCAATTCTGCCGATCAGTTTTCCCCTCTTATCTTTTAATAACCACCTTTGCAGTTTCCCGTGCCTGTAAGATTTATTCTTTTTTTCGTCAAATATGTCGGTGATATCTTTATCTAAGGGCCTTATCCAATTCACATCATTTTTGTAGATGCTGATTGGGATTTTGAGAAAATCATCAGCATCAGCAGGAGATAGTACAGGGGAAATTTGCATGCGTAAAAACAGATAAAATTAGGTTTCAGAAATGATCAGGCAATAGGATATCTCTCTGCATTCACTTGTCGGATTTTCTTTTCATGCACAACAACAGGAGGTTGGTTCATTTCTCTTCTTAGCTGCGACGCTGTTTTAGAACTGCCGTCATGGCTCCATCCCGGAGGCATCAGCAAATATTTTAATCTTACAGAAAAAGGCAATTCCTTTTTCATATCCTTCGCTATTGATTTCCATTCATGAGTAACATGATTCAAAGATTTGTGCGCATTTTCTATCGGCTTAGTTAGGCCGTATTTGATAGGATCTTCCTCTACTTCATCCTGAAATGTGCCGAACATCCTATCCCAAATGATCAGGCACATACCCATATTTTTATCCAAATATCTGATATTGCTTGCATGATGCACACGGTGATGGGCAGGCGTAACAAAAACCGCTTCAAACCACGCGGGCAACTTCTTAATATATTGCGTGTGTACCAGTATACCATATGTTTGTGTTATTGAATACATGAATACAATATCCAATGGTTCAAATCCCATAAGTGCTATAGGCAAAAAGTAAACAAACCTGTAAACGGGCTGTAAAACAGAAGAACGGAAACCCGTAGTAAGATTAAATTCATCAGAAGAATGATGTGTGAGGTGTACAGCCCAGAATATGCGGCAGTGATGATCTACCCTGTGTTCAATGTAAAAGGCAAGATCTTCCAGGATGAAAAGCAGTAACCAGTAAAGGAAAGCGTTCTCAATTTTAAAAAAGTGATTATTGTAGGCCCACGTTAGGACGCTTACATAAAAAGCCCACCGCAGAAAAAGATCAAGGCCGGCATTCATCAGGGTAAGGTAGATATTCTGTAAAACTCCTTTTACCGTGTAGACTTTTCTGTCTCCCCAATTGCTCATAAATATTTCTGCACCTATAAATACAATATATACAGGTACAGATATAAGGAGGAATAATGTTTCAACGGATAGGTGCATTCTGGTAAATTTAATTCTGAATTACCGGGTTAAAAGCTATTCAAAATTTATAAGGCAGTACCTAAACTACCATAATTTCCTTCTCCTTCGCTTCAAGATGTTTTTCTATCAGGTTTATATATTTATCCGTAGCGGCTTGTGCCTCGGCTTCAGATTCTTTGCTTTCATCCTCACTGGCACCGTCTTTTTGCAGTTTTTTTATCTGCTCAATTGCATCCCGGCGGATATTTCTTACTGAAACTCTGGCATTCTCGCCCTCCGCATTACATTTTTTCACGAGTTCTTTACGCCTTTCTTCTGTAAGGGGTGGTAGGAACAAACGGATAATATTCCCATCATTTTGCGGGTTGATACCAATATTGGCTGCAATTATAGCTCTTTCAATAACTTGCAGCATATTTTTTTCCCAGGGTTGCACTGAAATGGTACGAGCATCCAACGTCGTGATATTTGCTACTTGTCCTATTGGCGTTGGGTTACCGTAATAATCAGCCATAATACCCTCCAGCATTATCGGATTAGCTTTACCGGCTCTTATTTTCTGAAGTTCCGCTTCTAAATGGTCGATTGCCCTTACCATGGAGGTCTCGGCGTTTTTAATGATAATCCTCAGGTCTTCTGACATAAAAATAGGTTGGGTGCAAAGCTAAAAAAATCTGATGTGGAATCATCAGATTTTTAATATTTTAAAATAAGTTGTAAATGAACTTAATCTATCTCCACAGGTTCCTGTGCAAGCCGGAATATCTTATGTGCCGTTCGGGTTTCTTGCTTATTTACTTCTTCTTTATATGGAGACGTGATTTTTTGCCTGAAATAATAGATTATTCCTACAAAGGAAAATGCCATTGCCAACAAAACAC
>JBGTJG010000172.1:0-7132 GCA_041745235.1 Ferruginibacter sp.
AGCATCTAAGCGTGAAACCAACCTCAAGATGAGTTTACTTTTAAGGGTCGTCAAAGACTATGACGTTGATAGGCTATAGGTATAAGGGTGGTAACATCGAAGCCGAGTAGTACTAATTGCCCGTAAGCTTTATTTTTTTTATTTTCTTTTTAGAAAGTATAAACTGTTTTCTTAGTTTTCAACTTATTCCAATATGTTAACTTATTGTTTTCGCTCTGCGAAAATTACCTTTTTATGGTGGTTTTGCCGAGGGTGTTCACCTCTTCCCATACCGAACAGAGTAGTTAAGCCCCTCATGGCCGATGGTACTGCACAACAATGTGGGAGAGTAGGTAGCCGCCATATTTATTTTAAAAAGCCTTTCAGGAAACTGAAAGGCTTTTTTGTGTTTAGGGGTTTGCCGTCAGCATGGATTCTATTTAATCTTTCAGGAGCTTTAATACGTATGTGAATATCAAACCCTCCAGATGAAAAAGAATCTTTTACTCTTAATGCTCCTGATAGCATTTCTCTTTGAAGCATTTTTAACTTTTATGGCTTTTTCAGATCCTTCCCATACACTTAAACTATTCAAACTCACATATAACTCAGATACTGCCATGCTTGCTTATTTCAGTGCGTGGTTTCTGCTGCTTATCTCTTCAATATGTGCTTACCTGATGTGGCTGGTAAAATCAAACAGGCACGGCGCAAGAGGCATGATTAATTTACTGAGTTTATGGTGGGTGGGATTGGGAATCGCTGTTTACTTTATGTTTCAGCGGCCTGATAATTTGCTTACAGATTCTGCAAAAGGATTTCTTTTATTAATCCTGAATTACCTGCATTATACGAAACAGGGAAAAGCTCTCTATAGTGAAACAGAGAAGAGTGCCCATAAGGCAAGGAATTTCTTTCTGGGACTTTTAAAATTTATTATACTGAAATAGCATCATTATGCACTCCACTCACAGCTCTTCCCGAAGGATCATTCATTTCTTTAAACGCTTTATCCCACTCCAATGCTATGGCTGTACTGCAGGCCACGGAAGGTTCTGATGGAACACATGCTGCAGCAGGATCGCCGGGAAAATGCTCGCTGAAAATGGTGCGGTAAAAATATTCTTCTTTGCTGCGCGGCGTATTTACTGTGAAGCGAAATGCAGCAGTGGCCATCTGTTCGTCGGTTACCTGATCTGTCGTTAGCTTTTTCAGGTTGTCTATCCAGCTGTATCCTACGCCATCGGAGAATTGTTCCTTCTGGCGCCACGCTATTTCGTACGGCAGGTATTCTTCAAATGCTTGTCTTAAAATATGTTTTTCTATTTTACCGTTGCCCGCCATTTTATCGGTAGGATTAATGCGCATGGCCACATCCATAAATTCTTTATCCAAAAAAGGGACCCTGCCTTCTACACCCCATGCAGCAAGGGATTTATTTGCCCGCAGGCAATCGTATAAATGCAGCTTGCTTAATTTCCTTACAGTTTCGTTGTGAAATTCCTGCGCATTAGGAGCTTTGTGAAAATACAGGTAGCCGCCGAATAATTCATCTGCACCTTCACCACTCAGCACCATTTTTACACCCATAGATTTAATCACTCTCGCCAGCAGGTACATTGGCGTAGAAGCACGCACGGTCGTAACATCATAGGTTTCCAGGTGATAAATTACATCCCGCAAAGCATCGAGGCCTTCCTGCACGGTAAAGGTAACTTCGTGGTGTATGGTACCGATGTGATCGGCTACTTTTTGCGCAGCGGCAAGATCAGGCGAGCCCGTTAAACCTACGGCAAAGGAATGGAGCTGCGGCCACCAGGCTTCTTTCATATCATCTGTTTCTATGCGCCGCGAAGAATATTTTTTTGCTATGGCAGATATAATGGAAGAATCCAACCCGCCGGATAATAAAACGCCGTAAGGCACATCTGACATAAGTTGCCGGTGAACTGCTTCCTCCAGGGCTTTTTTTAAGACTACCGAATCACTCTTATTATCCTTTACATTCTCAAAATCTTCCCATTCCCTGCGGTACCATTTTGTGAGTGTACCTGTTTTGCTGCTGAGAAAATGACCCGGTAAAAATTCTTCAATTTTATTACATACGCCGGTGACGCATTTAAGTTCTGAGGATACGTAAAAATTACCTGACTGATCCCACCCCATATACAATGGGATAATACCCATGTGATCCCGCCCAATAAGGTAAATGTCATTCTCTATATCATAAAGTGCAAATGCAAAAATGCCATTCAGGTCTTCTAAAAAATTCTCGCCTTTCTCTCTGTATAATGCAAGGATGACCTCACAATCTGAATGCGTCAAAAATTCATAAGGTTCTTTCAGATTATTGCGGAGTTCTTTGTGATTGTATATTTCACCGTTCACGGCAAGTGCCAGCTTGCCGTCTGCACTGTACAACGGTTGTTTGCCTGAAGAAGGATCTACAATGGATAAGCGTTCATGAACAAGGATGGCTTTTTCATGAACGAAAATACCTGACCAGTCAGGCCCGCGGTGCCTTTGCCTGCCTGACATTTGCAATGCTGATGCCCGCAGTGTTTCCGCATTTTTTTTGAGATCAAATATTCCTACTATACCGCACATAATTCTTCGATTATTAAAATGAGCGGCAAAGTTATTTTAAATAGGGTGGATTCAGTTGTATAAAGTTATTTCGGTTGTGTATTAAAATAGAGTTGGTTGAACAGCAATTTAAAAGTACCATAAGTCTGAGAACGAAATGTAATCTCAGGGCCGAAAGCATACAGTTTCCCTTTGCCCACATTTGCAGAAAACGCAGCAACACCGTCCTGCAAATATTCTTGGCCAAAGGCCCAGCCGCTGCGAAGCGTTTTATCTGAACTGAACCAAGCCAAAGGTAATACGGTTCTATTTGAGATAGCATCCGGGGCAATTTTAAAAACAGGGCTCGCATCAAAGTATACATCTGCTTCTGATGACATGCCGTAGGCAGCCTGTTGAGCAGTATCAATATTCACCCGCATGATGCTGCCGGGGATAAAATATTTTTCTCCTGCTAAAGGGCGCTCTTTACCATCACGCATTTCTACCAAAGCATTCTTTACGGGTAACTTTAGATGGTAAGCCAGGTTTGTGCTGCTGCCAATAGTAACAACATTACCTCCTGCTTCCATGAAACGCTTTAATTGGGGCACAGAGGTATCTGCAGATATCCGCCCGATGGTATGCCTGAACTCTGCAGGAATATTTTCTTCTTTAAATGCGGTATCCCGAGCAACCCTTGCACCGGATGCAGCTACCGCGGGGATGGCACCGCCGGGAAAAATGATCACGTCATATTTATCCCGCAGGTTGCCTGCATTTATTTCCCTTGCATAAATATTTTTATAAGAAAAATGATGCTGCTCCATAATAAAGCGCAGCCAGCCGGAGGGCATGGAGCCACCGTATGTATCCCAAAGGCCAATTTTTATTTCTTTGATCTGCGTAAGATCTGCAGGATTTTTAGAATCACGAGCAGGGGTAATCCCTAACTCTGCTGCAACTCGTTTAAGAACTGGTATAGATTTACCTGTTGCTTTTACGAAAAAGGAACCTTGAGTTGTTTGGGAATTATTTCCGCTCGTATTTTTAATACGATACACTTCTGCACCGGCTTTTAGCAGATCATTTACAGCTATGAAAGAATTATTTATCCTTGAGTCTAAAATATAACCTGCACTGCCGGAAGTTGCCGTTAAATTTCCGGGAGGTGATTGTAATTCACCATACGGAACAGCTTCCGTGGGGGCAGTAAATGCATTTAGCATTCTTTCAAATTGGAAACCCATAGAGTATGCAGGCGTCCATCCTGCCGCATCATAAGGGCGAACCGGCGGGCCACCGGGGTATTGAAAATCATTGGGATGATCCTGCGGCTCAAACATATCTAAAACATGCGGCCGGAAAGCCTGGTTTGTATTTACAATGTATGAACCGGCCGGGTAGCTTTTTCCTTCAGCAGTAAAGCCTGCCGTGGATTTGTGAATTTTAATACCGGACTGTATAAGCGCATTAATAAATTTCACGGCTGTTGGAAAATCGGGTTGCCCGGCAGAAATAATAAATGCCCGAGGATCCCGTTGGTAAGAATCTTTATAAACGGCATTGTAAAATTTAACGGGAACAGAATCGACTCTTCCGGGTGTAGCGATCGTGGAATCTGTTTTGCCGGTTTTCGGTGCATTTTTAAATGCTGTATTGATCATGTCTATCCGCTTAGGAGAAAGCGCCCAATGATCCCGGTTGCCCCTTTCAATAGAATTTTTACCCATTCTGTAAATATTATACAGCAGGTGTTCACGGTTGCGCACAGCAAAATCCAATACCGCATAATTTAAGGAGACAGAGTAGTCAACTGATTGTTTGAATAACCATTTTTGCGGTGTGACCGGGTTTGGAGTAGTTGTACTGGGAATGAGACGTGAAGGGATTAAAGGTATTGAAGAAGGGGTAGGGCTGCCTACCATTTCAGTTAACAACCCAATGATGTTGTGAAAATAAGACGTGGTACGCAAACCGCCATTGTACCATACAGAATAAACGGAACCTGTGCCTGAGGTATACCCCGGTTTGCCTTCGACATTTAAACGGCTGTTCATGGCAGCGCCCACAGCATCAAGACTTGTAATCAGTAACGGATCAAAAACAAAATTGAATGGATCCCTGTACGGGGGCCCTGCTACCACAGAACCCGGCGGGCCTGCCTGATGATGATTGTAAATGATTTGCGGCATCCATTCTACATATTGCTGCCTGCTCATGTTTTGCGTTTCCTTCATATGCATTATGTAAAAATCGCGGTTGTTGTCGTGGCCTATATATTTCTGATACATTTTAGGCGCATAGGCTATGGAGCGCTTCAGCGTATCAGGATTGCGCATATACCAGTCTGATATCAGTTCGTGCCCGTCGGGATTCGCATGTACAAATAAAATAACCGCATCATTCAAAATACGCATCGTTTCAGCATCTTTCCTTGAAGCAAACTGATGAATGGTTTCTATAAGTTGCGTTATACCCAAGGTCTCATTAGAGTGAAGGCCGCCATCAATCCAAATAATTGCCTTCCCTTCCTGTGCCATTGAATGAGCCTGCTCTTCTGTAAGGTCTTCGGCCCTTGCAAGTTTCTGAGAAATTTCTTTATATCTGATTAGGTTCTTCAGGTTTTCCGGAGAAGAAACTATGAGCATATATTGGCTTCTTCCGTCTTCGGTTTTACCGATCTCTGTAAGGTTTATCCGATCTGAAGCTGCAGCGAGTTTCTTAAAATAGGCCTCTGTTTGCGTGAAATTTGTGAGCTTGTAATTCTCACCCATAGCAAAGCCGAAATGATCTTTTGGCGTGGGGATATTTTGGGCCTTAGGAAAGGATGGACATAGCACAAACATTCCAAAACATATTAAATAGAAACGAATCATATTACAGTTTTAATTAGTAAACTTAGTTTGAAGATATTGAGAATAATTTACTGCACTCCATGTGTGTAAAATTTGTTATTTTAAAATTCTGCCTTTGACCCGGAAATTTTAAGTTTCCAAAGTTTATTAATGATCTGCCCTTCATCATCTCTATTTAAAAAAATTGTTCCGCGTGGTTATGATTAACAAAATTAGATTAACTCAGGATCTTACCTAACTGCTTATATCAGTATAAAATAACGGTTTGAAAGAATGATCTTTCTGCAGTAGAAGTAATATTTTAAAACAAGGCCGTAAGCTCCTCTCAGCCACTTTTAAACCGTATCCGGTATTAAATTTTGTCTTCAAAAAAACAATTAAAAGATTTTGTTCGAATAATACTAAATCTATAATTGATTTTATATTCCTGATTTGCCCACAGACACTTTCTAAGTATAAAGCACTAGTACATTTAAGTATAATGTATTGATTCGCAAACTCTTAAGCGGACATGTGCTGAATTAAAAGAATACTTTGCTAATATTTACTACACCAAAACTTATTCCTTTATCAAAAATTCAAATCTAACTTCCAAAATCTTCATTTTATGAACTCACCAAATAATTTACAGCTATTTAAGAGGCCTATGTTCCCCCTCTTGTTGCGTAGCCTTTTCGTTGTTTTTATGATGATCTTCATTCCTGTTGCCGCTTTTTGTCAGCCAAAAACGGATCAGGAACTCATTATAAAAAAATGTCTTGATATTAGTGCAATACAATCATATTTCCCGAAAAATACTAACAGCACTTTCAAGAAAGTGTATGTTTTACAATATCCGGTGTTTTTTAAGGGGAAACCTAACATTACAAAATTTGATCAACCGGTAAGTTTCCTGGAGCGTCCGGAACTTAACGGTGAGCATCCTGATGCTTATATCAACTTTCAAAAGTTCAGTATAACAGAAAATACGGCCGAAGCTGTATTTATTCTTTCATATGACAGGTTCACATCTGCGCCTCATTTAGAAACGCTTAATGTAAGCTTACAGAAAAATGAAGGTAACTGGACAATTATTAACACAACCACTAATAAGCTTTAATATGAGAACAATTGTATCAAATTTGAAAAGTAAAAGCCTTACGGGGTTGGTAAAGATTTTTGCCATTCTTATAATGAGTGCAACAACAATTAATGTTGCCGCTCAATCTCCTTTATGTGCATCCTCAGCCACAAATTTTTGTTGTGAATATGTATCTAATGTAAGTTTCAACGGAGTAAATCAAACTACTGCAAATACCGGCTTTTCATCAGGGCCGGGTTACCAGGACTTTACCGGAACGCCTATTACGAGTTTCGTTGCAGGCAATACGTACCCGATAAGTGTGACCGTGAAAACAAACAGCACGTACCAGGAATATGTAAAAGTGTGGATAGATTTTAACGGAAATGGTGACCTGCAGGATGCGGGCGAACTTGTATATAACAGTGTAGCTTTTTTTTTCGGTACGAATGTATATTCCGGAAACGTTACTATACCAACAAATGCTTATAACGGTAATGTGTATATGCGTGTGGTAATGGTATATGGAAATATTCCAAGCCTCTGCGGTAATTACTCATACGGCAATACTTTAGATTTCAGGGCTACGATCAGCGGCGGTGTTACACCCCGTACGCTTACAGTAGCGAGAACAGGCCCTGCAGGATTTGTAGGGAATGTAGTAAGTACA
>JBGTJG010000173.1:0-11625 GCA_041745235.1 Ferruginibacter sp.
GCATGTACCAAACTTTCCGAACAGGCCGTACCGGAAGAAATCATTCTGCGGCCCCAGCTGGGAGACCTCTAATTAACAGTTCATTTTATTTTTCCGGTTGTAAAACTATACACGCAGCTATTATGTTGATTAATTTTGCACTCGGTATTATATAACAAATGCCCGGTGACAGGGCAGATCATATGAGTTCATTTTTTACAAAAATATTTTCTTTATACCTGCTCTCTTTTTTTTGGTTCTCTGCAGGCGCTCAGGTGAAATTTTCCGCCTCCGTTTCCCCCCGCATTGCCGGAAAGGACGAATACATAACGCTTAAACTTACTGTAACCAACAGCTTAAATATTCAGCAGATCACTCCGCCGTCATTAAAGGATTTTTCCGTTGTAAGCGGTCCCAATCAGGAATCAGAAATGAATATGGTGAACGGCATTACCAAACAATATGTTTCCCTTAGTTATGTACTCCTTCCAAATGCTACCGGCAGGATCAGCATCGGGTCTGCTACTGCAGTAGCTGATGGTAAAACTTACAGGAGTGCGCCGGTAGAAGTAAATGTTTCTTCTAAAAGATCCGGCAGGGGAGCACAATCAAATAATCTTTCCTCGCTTTTGCAAATCCCCCTTACCGCTTTTGATCCCATAAACCCGCCGCATCGTGAAACGCAATTTGATGATTATGTATTGCGAGACGGTGAAAATATCCCGGATAAAGTAAGCAGGAATATGCAGCTGAGGTTACAAACAGATAAAACATCCTGTTTCGTAGGCGAACCCCTGCTTGCTACCTACAAACTGTATACGCGATTGCGCAGTGAAAGCAACCTGTCGCAGAATCCTTCCTTCAGCGGTTTTTCTGTAATAGATATGATGAAGCCCGATGACCCGGTAACTTCTGAAACAGAAACACTGAACGGCAAACAATACAATGTATATACAATAAGAAAGGCTCAATTGTATCCCCTGCAGGCAGGGCCGGCTGCATTAGAGGTTGCCTCACTGGAAAATAAAATTTCGTTTCTCAAAAATTCTTTTAATACCGGTGACCTGATCACAGAGAATGTAACGCTCAGCAGTAAGCCCCTGACCGTAAATGTAAAGCCGCTGCCGGAGCAGGGAAAGCCGGCAAATTTTACCGGGGCAGTAGGAAAATTTGAGATCAGCGCTTCACTTGCAGATAATAATTTTTCTACGGACGAGACAGGGAAGTTGCTGGTAACTGTGATGGGACGAGGTAACCTGCATTTGCTTACCCCTCCGCACATCACCTGGCCGGCAGGGTTTGAAGCCTTTGACAGTAAACTTACCGACAACACTGACAACACCACTTTCCCCCTGAGCGGCAGTAAAACATTTGAAATTCCTTTTGCGGTAGAACAACCCGGCAGCTTCTCTACCCCTCCCGTGAGTTTCAGTTATTTTGATCCCGCCGCTGTATCCTATAAAACGGTTACAGCACCCGCTATTTCATTCAGCGTAGTGAAGGGCACAGGTAAGACGGTAAACAAAATTGCGGCAAAAGAAAAAACACCTGAGCCTTCAAACAGCGGTCTTATTATGATGCTGCTTGCCGTCGTAGCCTGCGGTTTCGCTATCTATGCGCTGCGTAAGAATAAAAAAGAGCCGGTGCCCGAAAAAATAAGTGAAAGCGAAGACACTTTATCAGCAGAAGAGATACGTGCATCCATGCCTTTTCAAACCAATCCGTTATCCCGTACAGAATATTGCCTGCAAAGCGAAAATTGCACTGAGTTTTATGCTGTTTTAAATACAGAGATGAAACATTTTCTTGCCCAGCGTTTTGCGATACCCGAAGCAATGCTTACCTGCAAGGCCCTTACAGCAGCGATGGATAAAGCAGGCGTGGATAATAATGTGAGCCTGCAAACGCATGAACTGTTGCAGGATATTCATCAGGAATTATATATGCCTTATGAGCATTCTGAGAAACTGCACGATATGTATGCAAGGGCAAGAATGATTGTGGAAATGCCGGGGATGCGGAATACTTAATCCGTAAACTTATAACCCACGCCCCGTGCAGAATGAAAGTATTTCGGATTGCGGCTGTCGGCTTCAAAATATTTTCTGAAACTGAGAATAAAATTATCAATGGTGCGTGTAGTGGGATAAACATTATACCCCCACACGGCCTGTAAAATTTTTTCCCTTGTTACTACTTCATTTTTATTTTCAATAAGCAGCTTCAGCAGCATGAGTTCTTTTTTGGTAAGAACGATCTTTTCACCATGCCTGTTAAAAGAATCACCTGCTTTAAAGTCAATCTTATTTTCACCGAAGGTATACACATCAGGCAAAGGAGTTCTTACGGAAAGTTGTTCACTTTTCTGTATGAGCTTATGTACTCGCAGTAAAAGTTCTTCAAGGTGAAAGGGTTTTGTGAGGTAATCATCTGCACCTTTTTTAAGCCCCATCACCCTGTCTGCGCTGGTATTTTTTGCGCTCAATATTAAAATAGGCAGAGTAGAATTTTTAAGACGGATGGTTTCGCAAACCGTAATACCATCCAGCTCCGGTAACATCACATCCAATATGATAAGATCGAAATGTTCCTTTTGCACCATTTTAAGGGCATGGGCGCCGTCATAACTGCTGCTTACATCATAACCTTCCAGTTCAAGATTAAGCTTTAAGGCCTCCTGAAGATTTTCTTCGTCTTCTACCAGTAAAATGGAAAATTTTTTCTCGGGCATTGCTGTCAGGGTTCTGCTTTAAGGCTCAAAACAAATATACTTCCTCCTTTCGGGTTATCCTGTATAATTATTTTGCCGCCATGCCTTTTAGAAATATTGCTTACAAGGTACAGGCCTAACCCTGTGCCTTTCGCCCTTCTCGTGGCTTCACTGCCTGTCCTGTAAAACTTTTGAAATACTTTTTTCTTTTCTGCCTCCTGTATTCCCGTGCCTTCATCAATGATTTTAACTACTGCATAATCACCGTCTTTATGCAATAATATTTCCACCGGTTTTTCTTTAGGAGAATATTTAATTGCATTCTCCAACAGATTATTCACCGCTATTTCAAGTAAAAAAGCATCGCCCACTACAAAAATGTCGGGTGTGATATCTGATTTAAAAGTGCGCTGAGGGCACCGTGCCCTGAAATTATCCGCACAGTTTTCTATTAATACAGAGAATGGCTGCTCTTCATTGGTAACCCGGTATCCGTCGGCATCTATCTGCGATGAAAGGAGGATGTTGCTGCAAAGGGCATCAAGCCTATTTGTTTCTTCCAGCGTATTATCCAGAAGGCGTTTCTGCTGTTTCTCATCGAGCTTCCATTTTTGCAGGGTTTCCAGATTGAGTTTAGAAACTGCGATAGGCGTTTTTAACTCATGCGTAATCGCCATCATAAAATTTTCCTGCTCCGTTCCCCGCCGCAGCTCACGGCGGACTGCCCGGAATACAAATACTGCTCCCGCAAGTATCAGCAATAAAAAAGTGATACCCTCACCGGCATATTGAGCCGTTTTCAAATTTTTTGCTTTGATTATCTGAGCAGCCTTTTGCTCATACAATTCATTCTTCGGGAGATACTGAATCTTATGTACTGACATCTGATCATTCTGAAGCTCAAGTGCAATAAACCACCAGATCTGTGAGGCAACGATGTAGACAAGCAAAGACCAGTATATTATAAAAGCCCGCCTTATTTTTCTTCGTTGTTCGGTCATGGTCAGTTTCGCTTATCGAGGCCCCAGGATAATTTATTCCTCAGGGTTTGCAGAAAATTATTTTCATTGAGCCTGATGAGGTTGATGCCGAATGTTTCTTTCTTTACAGCAAGCTGAATTTCTTTAGAAACTACCTCACGCCTGCTGTCCAGCGTGCACAGAAACCCATCTGTTCTGCCTTCTACCTCAAAGGAAACGATCGTATTGTCGGGAACGACTATAGGCCTGATATTAAGATTGTGCGGTGCTACCGGTGTGATAACAAAGCTTGCGCTGTCCGGGAAAACTACCGGGCCGTTGCAGCTCAGGGAATATCCTGTAGAGCCCGTGGGTGTAGCTACGATGAGGCCGTCTGCCCAATATGTATTTAAAAACTCACCGTTGAGATATGCGTGAATTTTTATCATAGGCGATGTATCCTTTTTGTGGATCGAAAATTCGTTCAGTGCATAAGGCGCATCATTGAATAGGGGTATATCTGCATCCAGATGCAGCAGTGTTCTTTTATCCAGAACATACTTACGATGGACCAGAGCACCCAATGCAGAATGCAGCTCTTCCTTACCGATGTTTGCAAGAAATCCTAAACGACCGTAATTAATGCCGAGCACCGGGATACCGGTATCTTTTACAAGCGTGACAGTATCCAACAGAGTACCGTCCCCGCCGAGGCTGATCATGCAGTCTATTGAAAGATCCAGATCATCTCCGGAGCTGAATGTAGAATACCTGCCGGGAATTTTTATAGCTGAATAAAAAAGATTGAAAAAGTCCTGAAAAAATACGGGTTCAGCATCATATTTTTCAAGCTCTGTAAGCAGCACCTGCACATCCTGCAGCTGATCATTTTCTAATCCGCGGCTGTAAATTGCTATCCTCATTTCTGATAAATGCAGGCGTTTTAAAGATATTAAAATCCCCCTGAACCATGTAAAAATATACCCTTTTCGCCTAATTGATTGAAACTGTATTCCACTTTAAGCACAATATCATAAAGCGTGAGTATATCTACTCCGAATCCACCTGTATGCAGCATCCTGTTATTAAAACGCGTATTGAATTGCGACGGTGTATAACTGTAGCCTGCATCGGTGTAGGTCTTTGCAAAAAATTTAAAAGGAACATACGGTAAAGCCTTTATTTTAAAAGGGATCGGGAGCCTGAATTCTGCTACTTTTTTACTTAGTGTATACTTAAGTGTTGTATTGGCTACGCCGTTTACCGCGTAATATTCCAATCCGCGAAGTCCAATGCCTGAAAGGTTTATGAATGCCTGGTTAAAAGGAACTTTAACCAATGCAGAAGCCTGCAAAGTACTGTACCAATTTTTTCGGTGAGTGATAAATTTAGAAATTGAGCCGGAGACCGTAGTTGCATTTATTCCTCCTGTAAAGCCTGTGCCCCTTTTAGATAATCCGTAACCGTAACTCATTCCCTTCAAAGGATAATTATTGTTATCGGTATTGGTGTAACCTACCGCAAAACTGATCTCCGGAAAAAACTGTGTACGGCTCCTGCTGTTGTTAAAATAGTAAGGGTTGTATTTAGAAGTGAGAACACTGTCATGAACATTTATATGATATAAATTAAATCCAACCCCTGAACTTTTAAAAAAACCTTTACGCACATTGTGCCCTACAGAAAATACAAAACTGTTTCTGACGAAGCCCGGTTTTCTGAAAAAAAGTATACGGTTAAAAGAATTGATCTTATACCCTATCTCCCGGTTTTGTGTGAAGCCGGTTGCAAAGCCTACGCCCTTGGTAAGCGCAGCATTTACAGAAGGATTATTATAGCTCATAGAAAAATTTCGTGCATAGCCGTTGAGCAAATAAACTTTCAGCTGATCCCTCCTGCCGGAGAAATTGTAATGTGCAAATTTTAATCCGTAGATCACCCTGTTCAGGTTTGCGTTATGGAGTTTTATCCACTCGTTAAAGCTTCTGTCGGCAAGCTGAAACTGCGGTGTGGGATAGATATACCATTTCTCTTTCACCATCACATTTACCTGCAAAGAGGAATCGGCTAGGACTGCAGAATCTACTTTTACTTCAGTGAAAAGGTTCGTATTGTATACCTGTGTACGAGACTGCTTCAGATTAGCGGCAAGCACATCTCTGCGAATAATATCCCCTGCCTTAAACTTGATTTCCCGCAGAATTATAAAATTTTTCGTGCGCTTGTTGCCTGTAATTATTATTGAAGAAATAACGACGCCGGAAGTATCCTGCACACCTACCGCCGCTGTTGTATCCTGTGCTGAGGCAGAAGATGATATAAGAAAAAATAAAAGCTGAAAAAAAGATCTGACACTGTTCCTCATGGGCCTCATAAAATTATTACCGAAAAATTATTGATAAGATGCTGCCGGTTAGATGTTAAGGTAGTTCATGAGGTTTTGATAATTACCGGTTATTTCATTTTCGAAATGTTCTGTACCCAAAGAATAGACGATGCTGTACTCATAACGCTCAAAGGTAGAAATGATCGGTGCAATATCACGGTTATTGATATGAAGGGTTACGGTAAGCAGGCCGGTCAGCGGGTCGTTAATAGTATTCATGTGCAGGATCGTACAGCCATTGCTTTCCACGATACGGCTTATTTCGGAAATAGCAAATTGATGGCGCTCCATTTCCAGTACAATGAGGCCGCCAATCTCATTTGCACCGGCAAAGTTTCCAAGCACTTTCAGCAGATCAGGAATAGTTATAACGCCGTCAAAATCATCCTCATTACTGAGCACAGGAACAACGGTTATATCTGACTGAATGCTGCTGTTCACCGCATTAAGAAAATGAACATTACCCTGCACGCCCGCTTTTATGAAAGTATCCTGTAAAACGCCGATATGCATTTTTTCGTCTTTTGCATCCAGGAGATCATCTTCACTTATAAGCCCGAGAAATTTTTCTTCTGAGACTACGGGCAAATGAGAGATACGAAAATCATTGAGCAATTGCAAAGCCTTTCCCACACTATCCTGCAACTGCAGCCTGGGAATATTATTATTTATGAGGTCCTTTGCGAGCATGAGGATTATTTATAACAAGATACACAAACTGAGACGTTTGCATACTTACAGGACATAAGTTTTAGTTAAACCGTTGCAGGCGTTTTTATTTTAGCCAGGAATGCATCCAGGATCTGATTGAACTCCCCGGGCACTTCCATCATCGGAGCATGGCCGCACTTGTCAATGAAGTGCAATTCACTGTTAGGAATCAGCTTATGGAAATCTTCTCCTACGAATGGCGGAGTAACCGCATCGTTATTTCCCCATATGAGGCAGGTAGGCTGCATGATATTCTTTAACTGGTCTCCCACATTATGCCTGATGGCACTTTTAGCCAGAGCGATAATGCGAATCACTTTTAACCGGTTATTTGTAATTTCAAAAACCTCATTTACCAGTTCATCGGTAGCCATTGCGGGGTCGTAGAACGTAAACGCCGTTTTATTCCTAATGTATTCTTTATCGCCCCGTTTGGGATATGTATCTCCCATAGCACTTTCAAAAAGCCCTGAACTGCCCGTAAGAATAAGCGACTTTATTTTTTCCGGATTTCTCAGAATGTGAACCAGTGCTATATGCCCACCGAGAGAATTGCCCAAAAGATTGATGTCACTGTAATTTCTGTGTTCAATAAATTTTTTTACGAATTTCTGCAGGCCGCCCACCGTTGTATTGAGCAGATCCATCTCCATCAAAGGCAAAATAGGTACAACAACCTTATAATTTTTTCTGAAGTGTTCAATGAGATCTTTAAAATTGCTGAGCGCACCGAATAATCCGTGAAGCAACATTAGTACATCACCTTCCCCTTCTTCAATAAATTTGAATTTACCTTCTTGTTTGATCTCGTAGCTCATGCATTAGTAATGGGTGCTGTAAAGTGCTAAAATACGATATTGAAATCAGAAAAACATCGCTTTTTGATTTCCCAGGATATTTATAATGAGTTATGTTAAAACAAAACTGTGTTTATTTTTTAGTTGCGGAACCAAAGAAATTTTCAAGAGATGTGAACATATCCCTGAACCAGGGAATGATCGTACCCAGACCGCCGATCACCTTCGGACCCAAAGGTTGTAAAAAAGGATATACAAATGAAGAAGCAATAGTTTCAGCGCTCAGCACCTTTAATTGCACTGCATAAAAAAGAAAAATGCTGAAAATGATGCTGTACAATAGCGCATACAACACCAGCCCTGCCAACCTGTTTGCCCAACCCAGCATTACCGTCTCAAAGGTTTTCTGGATCAGCTTACCGACGATTCGTATCAGGAAAGCTACAGCAATAAATACCAGGACAAAAGAAACTACGGGCAACCATTTGGCATTGCCGGTATGAACTGATAAACGTGTGGCAACTACGGCGGAAAGTTTTAAGGCAGCTGCCAGGCCGATAATAAATCCCAGTACAGAAAAAGCAGCCATAATGAATCCCCTGCTAAGCCCTTTAAAGCAAGCCATTACTATAAGGATCAAAAAAACAATATCTATCAGCATGATACATTATTGTGCGAGCAGGTCCTTTACAATTCCGCTTATCATTTTGCCGTCAGCTTTTCCGCTGAGTTGCTTTGATGCCAATCCCATAACTTTTCCAATATCTGCCGGAGATGATGCACCTGATTCTTTAATGATCGTTTTTACCGCTTCACTTATTTCTGCTTCCGTCATCTGTACGGGAAGAAATTTTTCTATTACAGCGAGCTCTTCTTTTTCTTTCTCTGCAAGATCCGGACGATTCTGTTTTTCAAAAATATCGAGTGAGTCTTTGCGCTGCTTTACCATTTTCTGCAGAAATTTTTGTTCTGTAGCTTCTGAGATCTCACCTGCCGCACCGGGTTCTGTTTTAGCTTTTATTATTTCGGCTTTGATGGCTCTCAGCGCACGGAGTACACCTTCATTTTTTGCTTTCATGGCTTCTTTCATTTCTGCCATAATCTGTTGTTCCAGCATAAATAGTATTTTATAAATTCAGAAATCAATTAGGAATAAAATGCAGGTATTTTTTCAGATACTGTTCTCTTTAATCTGGGCCGCACGAAATTTTTCTATGAATGCAGAAGAGAATGTTTTGAGCTCCTGTGCGAGTTCTGTATTTTTAGTAGCGCGGGAAAATGTGTCTGCCATGCTGAACATCATCTGGTAAAAAAATTCTCCCATTTCATCGACCATCATGTCCTTTGTCCAGAGATCTATGCGCATAGCAGTTTTATCTGCCCCGTCCCAAAATGCTATGCACATTGCTTTTGCTTTCTGTGCCATCTCTGCAGAACTGTCAGATGCATTCCAGTGAATACTTTCAGGTACTTTATCGGGATTAAGTAAGATATCAATTTTAATAGAAGATTGGTGCATAGAATGATTATTTCAGAAATGCAAAGTTAGCAGAAATGATCTCAGTACATTATTGTAAAGCCTTTAAAAACAGGGACCCGCAGAAAAAATAAGATTATTATTTGCTTTATTTTTTCTTCCGAAAATCCTGAGCAAACAAATTCTGCAACTCTGACGGCCGGGTAACAATCAGAAAATGCCATCCACGCATATTTTATTCATCTCATGAAACCCTGTATTCATCAACGTTTAAGAGCTTAAAGTATTTTCAAAAAATAATCACGCTGTAATCATTTTTAAGTGATTGCCGGAGCAAAACATTTTCCTTTCTCCTTATCCACAAAATCAAAACTAAATTGTGAATAAAATAAACAGCTATTTTTTTTCTTAAAGCAAAAATTAATTTTAATATTGTGTAAGGGATTTACGTTCCCTGTACTTACTAACCCATCCATTATAAAAAGCCCGGCTGTAAAAAGTCGGGCTTTTGTTTTTTATTATAATCATTTTTACTTCCCGTTATAAATTTTAATGCGGGACACGGGCTGCAGTTTCTGCATCGGGAGCAGGAAAAAGTTATATTGCAAACAAAATTCAGAGTATGCTGAGATCTATGACCGGCTTCGGGAAGGGTGAACAAACTTCCGGAGAAAAAACTTTTCTTACAGAAATAAAAGCGCTCAACGGGAAGCAATTTGAATTACAGCTTAAGCTCCCGCCCTGCCTGAGACCGTATGAATTTGAGATCAGAAATATTCTCCAGGAAAACATGGTACGCGGCTCTGTAGAATGTTATATTAACATCAAGCAAAACGGCACTGTAAAACCGGTTGTAATAAATACAGATCTCATCAAAGCTTACTACAACCAGATCACTGCGCTTGCTGCAGAATTAAATATTGATACGAATGCTGTCCTCAGTTCTTTGCTTCGACTTCCGGAAATAGTTGCTCCTGCTTCGGAAGTTTTGGATGAAAAAGATTTTGCTACATTAAAAGAAGTGCTGCTCTCCGCCATCAAAGAACTTAATGACCACAGAACGGAAGAAGGAAAATCCCTGGAAAAAGATCTGCTGCAGCGGATTGCAAATATTAAAGCGGAGGAAGAAAATATTCTGAAGCTTGAACCTGCAAGAAAGAAAAAGATAAGAGAGGAAATAGAAAAGTTACTGGCAGATAATGTAGGTAAAGAGAATATGGATAATAACAGGCTGGAACAGGAACTGATCTATTATATGGAGAAAATTGATATCCATGAAGAACAGATCCGGCTGAGACAACACTGCGAATATTTTGTTGAGATACTGGAAAGTAAAGATGAAGGAAAAGGCAAAAAGCTTTCTTTCCTGTTGCAGGAGATCGGCAGAGAAATAAATACAACAGGCAGCAAAGCATATGATGCAGGCATTCAAAAATGTGTTGTAAATATGAAAGATGAGCTTGAGAAAGCAAAGGAACAGGTTCTGAATGTATTGTAAAACAACCCTGAATTTAAAAATGATAATGAGCAGGAGCAAATATATTAACAGCATATTTTTTATTTTAATCGCTGCGGCTGTGAGTTTTACTTCCTGTACAGAGATGGCGGTGTTTGAAAAGAATACTGTGATACCAAAAATGCAATGGCACAGTAATTTTAATGCGAAAGGAACTGTGAATATCTCAGATACCGGATCACAATACAATATATATATCATCATTCGGCATAATGATGCCTATGCTTACAATAATATATGGCTCAATGTAGGCTTACAGCCCCCGGGGGATAGTATGCAGTATCAGAAAATCAATATTACGCTTGGCAGCGATGCAACGGGCTGGGAAGGAACCGGGATGAATGATATATGGGAAGTAAGGAAACTGATCTTCCGCTTACCCAAAAGATTTATCAGGCAGGGACAATACAATTTCAGTATTCAGCAAATAATGCGGGATGAACCGCTGAGAGGGGTTATGTCTGCAGGTATCAGGCTGCAAAAAGCCGGATAAAGGTTAAAATATCTAAATAACGTTTTTTTAACCCGATGCATACTATATTAGGAAACATTTGTTTATTTTCGCCAACGCCTTTACCGACATGCTTACCCCGGTAATTAACTGATAATTTTAAAATTTCGCCGTGAATCGTATTATCCTATTTGTTTTTACCGCATCACTTTTATGTTTTACAGCCGGAGCCCAGGATCAGGGCTATACCCAAACCGGGGAATTCGGCATCACGGCGGGCGGTGCTCATTATTTCGGGGACCTTAACAACAGGGCATCTTTCAGCAGGCCAAAACCGGCTTTGGGAATTTTCTTTCGCAAACAGTTCGGTAATTATATCAGTGCCCGCATTTCAGGACATTTTGCGCAGTTGGGTTTCAGTGATACATACAGTAAAAACGAATTTCAGCGTACACGAAACCTGAGTTTTAATACCAATATATATGAAGTAGCCCTGCAGGGTGATTTTAATTTTTTTAAATTCATTCCCTCTGACCCGGCTTATTTTTTTACCCCATATGTAACATTAGGAGTTGGTGCAGTAAGTTTTGATCCTTATGCTTACTATGATGGCAGAAAGATTCAGCTTCGCCCTTTGGG
>JBGTJG010000174.1:0-8429 GCA_041745235.1 Ferruginibacter sp.
TCCGAACACAACAATATCCAATGTGTCTTTGGGATATTTCGTTTTTATCAGTTCTGCTAAAGCCATCGCAACTTTTTTAGCAGGGGTGATCCTGTCTTCACCGTATAGGATCATGGAGTGAGAGATATCAATCATCAGCACTGTAGAGGTCTGGGATTTAAAATCTGTTTCTCTTATTTCCAGATCATCTTCCTGCATTCTGAAACTGTCTATCCCATGGTTAACCTGTGCATTGCGAATAGAAGCAGTAAAATCAATCTGCTCCATGCTGTCACCGAATTGAAAGGGACGTGTTTCAGGATTTATTTCATCACCTGCACCGGGTTTGAATGTTTGATGATTTCCCTGTTTTGTCTTTTTTAGTTTCCCGAATATTTCTTCCAGGCTGCTTTTGCGTATGGTCTGTTCTGTTTTTGCAGTGATTTTTATTTTCCCGTTATGCGGATTTTCTTCTATGTAACCTTTTGTTTTCAGGTCCTCCAAAAAATCTCCCACACCATATTCACCATCTGTAAGTTTATGCTCTTTATCCAGTTCATTCAGCCACTGCATGGCTTCACTAAAATCGCCGCTCGTGTAAGTAAGCAATTGTGTAAAAAGATTCATCAACTTTTCAAACCCGCTCTGTTCATTTTCCCCGGGGACATATTTTGAAAAATTAAAACCGATCATTTAAAATATTTATTGGTTAAACATTAATAATGCAATTTAATGAACAAACACTTCGCTTTCATGTTAAATAAAAGCCCCGCACAAACTGTACGGGGCTTTTAAAATTATTTCCTGAAATCTAACGCTGTGAATCAGTTCTCTGTGCCGGCGGGGCTACAGGTTGCGTCTGAATAGTAGCAGGATTTTCTACCATCGGCGGGGGATTTTTAAATTGTTGCTCAAGTTGCATCAGGCCTCCCATCAACTGGGAATTTCGCTGCTCTTCCAGGCTCATAGCCTCCCTTTTATTATCTGAAAGGCTTTCATAATAAGCAGCTTGTTGTTCTAAGTCTTTTTTTACGCTTGCCGTTACTTTAGTTATCAGTGCAGAATCTCCTGCTTTATAAGCAGCTACTAAAAATTGAAGCGCAATCTGATTGTGCTGCTGGCTGCGGCTTACCATGCCGTAAGGGAAGTTGCTCTGCAACAGCATTTTATCACATTTGTTCAGCATGTGTTTAGCTTCTTCTTTTTTACCGCCATCAGCCAGACTAGATGCTGCCTGTGCATAGGCCAAGCGAATAGAATTCAAATGGCGCCTGTTCTCTTCATCAAAATAAACCCCTTTCTTATCTGCATTGCCGAATTTGAATTTGTTCATCATCTTATCATAAACCCAATCTTTATTCACATCACCGTTTGCCACCGGCACCAGCCTGTAGGATAGGCCATCCTGACGCAAGAAGCTGCCGAAACCTAATTCACCGTAAGGAGACGTGAAATAAATAGGACGTTTCCATTTGTTTGCAGCAATAATATTAAGAATGGCTGCATCATTTTTATACATCACAGCTTTTGGAATCTCAAACTGCATGCTGCTCACAACAGAATCGTTTGCATTCACAGTGCCGTTTTGTTTAACCAATGCCATATCAACAGGCACAGAAACTTTTTTGCTCGGGTAAACGTTTAAAATACTTCCGTCTCTTCCCTGTTCTGTTTTTGCCGGGTCATCACTGCCTGCATAATCTTTCATCATGGAATACAGGTCCATATATTGATTTGGATCAATGCCGGGTTTAGGTGCATTGTAAACTACATCTCTTGTAGAACCCTCGATCTGAGCTGCTGTCCATATCGGATCTATCGGATCGCTTTGATTTACTTTATAACGCAACTGATTTATATACCAGTCTGTTCCCATCAGGCTTGCATTTATTACCCTGATATCGGGGCGAATCCCCATAACTTCCTGCGCATACCAAAGCGGGTAAGTATCGTTATCACCGAATGTGAAAAGTATGGCATTAGGCGCACAGCTTTCCAAGTAATTGGTTGCAAGATCGGGTGCGATGGTTTTATTGCTCCTGTCATGGTCATCCCATTCCTGAGCTGCCATAAGCACCGGTACTGCAAGCGTGCAAAGAATACCTGCACCTATCGCTGCGTTGCGACCGTTTTTAAGGAAGCCCATCAGCAATTCTTTTACATATAAAACACCAAGCCCTATCCAAAATGCAAACGCATAAAAGGAACCCACGTATGCGTAATCCCGTTCCCGCGGCTGATTACCGGCCTGATTAAGGTAAAGACATATTGCAAAACCTGTAAAGAAAAATAACAGCCCTACTACAAGCGCATCTCTCTTGTCTCTTTTAATTTGGTAAACGAGGCCCATGATACCGAGTATCAATGGCAATAAAAACAATTTATTATTTGCTTTGTTATATTTAATGCTGTCAGGCATTTTGCTTTGGTCGCCGAGGCGCATAGCATCATAAAAGCCAATACCGGTTTTCCAGTTACCATCTCTCACATTACTCATTTGTACTCCCTGAATGTCATTTTGTTTGCCGGCAAAATTCCACATGAAATAGCGCCAGTACATCCAGTTAAGCTGGTAGGAGAGGAAGTAACCGATGTTATCACCCATGGTAGGTGCAGATTCCCAGTTGCCGTCTTTATCCTTAGTGATGCCTGCATATGATGCATAATAATCAGCATGCCCCTGGTCATTACTCTGGTCCCACATACGCGGGAAAAAATGCATATCCTCCGGCGCATAAACGTACTCTACTTTTCTGCCGTTCTTTTCATATTTGCCATTAGATTTTATGTAGGTATCTGTCACCTTAGAATCCTGTATTTGAGCAGTGAAATCCTGACCGTAAAGAATAGGCCAGTCGCCATACTGTTCACGGCTCACATATCCTACAAGACTCACGGGGTTATCTACATTGAACATATCTACCGAAGGGTCTGCGCTGCTGCGTACCAATGTCGTAAAGTATGTCGAATACCCGAGCAGCATAAATGCAAAGCTCCAAAGGCCGAGTTTCAGAAAATTCCAATTCCGCTTTTGCGCAATACGCAAGCCGAAAAAGATAAGAACACCCAGCAAAATAAAGAAGAAAGCGAAGCCGGTAAAGAAAGGCAGGCCGAGATCATTTACAAAAAATACATCCATATTGCCGGCGCCTTTAATGCTCCATTGTATAACTGCTTTTTGCACAATACCCGTAATAATACATCCGATAATAAACGCCCAAAAGGTTCCCCACTTTGTAACCGTATACCTTCTGTAATAATACATTACCACAATTGCGGGAATGGTAAGGAGGTTTAATAAATGCACACCGATGGAAAGGCCCATCAGGAAAAAGATAAGAATCAACCAGCGATCTGCTTTTGTGAAATGGCCGTGAATACCACGTTCCTGTTCTTCGGTTACGTTTTGATCCCATTTTACCATTCCCCAAAAAACAACTGCAGTAAAGAAAGAAGAAAGTGCATATACTTCTCCTTCTACAGCGCTGTACCAGAAAGAGTCAGAGAAGGTATAAGCTAATGCTCCTACAACGCCCGCCGCCATAATGCCGGTGATCTTTCCGTTGTCCGGATGCTTGTCTTTTATTACCAATTTTTTTGCAAAATGGGTAATGCTCCAGAAAAGAAAGAGTATAGTGAAACCGCTTGCGAGAGCGCTCATCAGCGCAATTCCCGTAGCAGGGTTATCCGTAAAAGGAGCCATGAACAAACGACCAAGTAGTACGAAAAGCGGTGCACCCGGTGGGTGAGGGATCTGTAATTTATATGCACTGGAGGCGAACTCCCCGGAGTCCCAGAGGCTGCCCGCGGTTTCCATCGTCATAATATACACGGCGCATGCTATGAAGCAAACTATCCAACCGGTAATGTTGTTAATGCGTTTAAAGCTCATATTGTCGTTAGTTATAAGGTCGCAAATATAAGTACACATCGCAGATTTTATAGCGCCTTCCCGTTTTCGTATAAGATTTGTCTTAATTGCGAAGTGATAATTTTAAAACTTGGGCGTGTCCCCGATGCTGGATTCCCGCCAGGGAAGGATGCAGCATCGTGGCCGGTCCGCCACTCGGCGGATATTATCTTTTTGCTCAAAGGCAGCAAAAAGGATAGCCGGTGCAATCCCTTACGCAGATTCGTAGCAACTTCTTCCTTTTATTTTTAACCCTCTCTTGCCTAAAAATTACCGTCCCTTAACTTTGTCCTGCAAAAATGAAAAAAGCATTTATACAATTACATATTGCTGTCTTCCTCGCGGGATTTACGGCAGTTCTTGGCAGATTGATCACACTCAATGAAGGATTGCTGGTATGGTATCGATTGCTGATAACGGTGGTTGCTATGGCGCTCATCTTATTGATCAGAAAGGAATTCAAAAAGGAATCAGTGAAAGATATGCTCCGCATGGCGGGAGTGGGAGGTATCATTGCGTTTCATTGGGTTACATTTTACGGCAGTGTGAAATACGGGAATATCTCTGTTGCATTAGTATGCCTGTCAGCGATGGGTTTTTTTTCAGCTTTGTTGGAGCCCATTATTTTGAACCGAAAAATTATAATCCCGGAATTGTTGTTGGGATTAATGGCCGTAGCGGGCATTTATATCATTTTTGATTTTCATCCGCAATATAAATTAGGAATAATCTATGGCATCCTTGCGGCATTAGGCGCGGCTTTGTTTCCGATATTCAATAAACAATTGGTTAAGAATTTTTCACCACGTACGCTTACATTTTATGAACTTGGGGGTGGTTTTATTATTTTGACTTTGTTGCTTCCGTTTTACCTGCAACAAACGTCTGCGCCTTATTATCTCCCCACTCTGACCGATTGGATCTGGCTTTTGGTATTGGCGCTTCTTTGCACTGTTGTATGTTTTGATCTGCAGTTAAAGGCCCTGCAAAAGATCTCTGCATTTACTTCTAACTTAATGTACAACCTCGAGCCGCTGTACGGAATCATATTAGCTTTCATATTCTTTGGCGAGGCATCAATGTTCCACGATGAATTTTACATCGGTGTAGCATTGATCGTCTTTACTATAGTAGTACAGATGTATCGAATCAGAAGACAAAAGACAATAGACGAAAGACAATGGACCAAAGACAAAAGGCAATAGACCATAAACCTGAGCTCATAGATAATAGACAAACCAAGCCGGCCGGCCGAGGATCTTTTTTCTCCTTTTCTCTTTTAACCTCTTAGCTTTTTTGCTTTTTTTCTTCTTCAGCTTTTAGCCAAGAAATTTTACCTCCCAATCCAATTTTGCAAATTCAGAAAACATGGCACTCACTCCGCAATACTTATCCTTGGAAAGATTCACTGCTTTTTCCATTTTATCCCGATGTTCTTGAGCTATTCTGATACTGTAAACGATCCTTACGGTATCGTAGATCTTCGGATGTTCATCAGTAAGGTGTCCTTCAGTTTGTATTGAAAAATCTGTAAACGGGACCTTCATTTTATTGAGAATAGACACAATATCAATTCCGGTACACCCCGCCAGTGAAGCCAGCATCAGCTTTTTGGGGCTTGCACCGCTGTCATTGCCACCATCTGGAGGGCCGGCATCCATAACAATGCTGTGATTGCCCACCGCAGAAATGAACTGCATGCCGCTTTTAAATTCTGTTTCTACACTATGTGTTAACATTTTTTTGAGTTATTTTTGAGAAATATCCGTTTCTCTCGGAAAATAAATAGAAATCTCCTTCAATTATAAATAAAAATCATTACTTTTGCCGTCCAAAATTCAAGGACAATGGCACGAGTATGCGAACTTACGGGGAAGAGACCAATAACAGGAAATAAGGTTTCTCACTCAAATATCAAGACAAAGCGCAGGTTTTTACCCAATTTGCAGACTAAGCGTTATTTTCTTGCAGAAGAAGATAAATGGGTTACTATGAAGATATCTTCAGAAGCTATCCGCACTATCAATAAGAACGGGTTGTATTCTGTAGTTAAAGAAATGCGTGCTGCCGGCATTAAGCTCTAAGCAGTCGGTTGACAGAAGTATAAAATTTTAAAATAAGCACAATGGCAAAGAAAGGTAATAGGGTTCAGGTTATAATGGAGTGTACAGAGCATAAAGCTACGGGTCAGCCGGGTACAAGCCGTTACATCACTACCAAAAATAAAAAGAACACTACTGAGCGTTTAGAGTTGAAGAAATTTAACCCGATCCTGAAGAAAGTAACTGTTCATAAAGAAATTAAATAAGACGACCGCCACCGACTAACGATCAACCGTTATCCCTGCGTAAGTAATCAGATTTCAAATTATTAAAATAGAATACCATGGCAAAAGCCGCAAAAACCGCGATAAAAACCAAAGACCAGAAAGCAGCAGCTGATGCAAAAAACTGGACCAAGGTCATCCGTACTGTTCGCAGCGCAAAAACAGGCGCTTATACTTTTAAAGAATCGATCGTACACAAAGACAAGATAAAAGAGCATTTAGGCCAATAATTTTTGGCTGAATATATTAAAAAGCTGTTTCGGAAATTCGAAATGGCTTTTTTGCTGGTGTACTTTATTGCAGACCATCATAACACGAGTAAATTACAGGCATATTAAATTTTCACCATGGGCATTTTTGATAAATTATTCGGCAAAAAACAGCAACAGGAAACCTTAGATGCCGGATTGCAGAAAACCCGTGAAGGTTTCTTCGGTAAAATAACCAAAGCCATTGCGGGTAAAAGTACAGTAGATGAAGAAGTATTGGATAACCTGGAAGATGCTCTCGTAAGTGCTGACGTAGGAATTGAAACTACTGTAAAGATCATTGAGAATATAGAAAAACGGGTTGCAAAAGATAAATACCTTAATACTGCTGAGCTCAACGGTATACTTAAAAGGGAAATAGAAGCTTTATTAGTTGCGGCTCCGCCGTATACTTCTTATGAAAATTACGAACTCCCGGCCGGCTATAAACCTCACGTTATATTAGTTGTGGGCGTAAATGGTGTAGGAAAGACTACAACTATCGGCAAGCTTGCACATAATTTTTCAAAATCAGGAAAATCTGTTTTACTCGGCGCAGCAGATACGTTCAGAGCTGCTGCAGTAGAACAACTTACCATTTGGAGTGAGCGTACCGGTGTACCCATTGTAAAAAGAGAGCAGGGGAGTGATCCCGCATCAGTTGCTTATGATACGGTGATGAGCGGTGTTTCACGTAACTCTGATGTAATTATTATTGATACTGCCGGCAGATTGCATAACAAGGCTCACCTGATGGATGAACTGAGTAAGATCAAAAAAGTTATTCAAAAAGTAATACCTGATGCGCCGCATGAAGTAATGCTTGTCTTAGACGGAAGTACCGGGCAGAATGCATTGGAACAGGCCAAACATTTTACTGCCACTACGGAAGTAACGGCCCTCACCATTACCAAACTCGATGGCACTGCAAAAGGCGGAGTTGTTATCGCAATTGCCAATCAATTCAAAATACCCGTAAAATTTATCGGTGTGGGAGAAAAAGCTGAAGACCTTTTGGTTTTCAATAAAGAACAATTCGTGAAGGGATTGTTTCCAGAGGAAATGTAGCCGATAAGACGATAAGCCGTCTTGGCAAATATCACATAAGTAAACGTCTTACCGTCTTCTCGGCAATAAAAAAGGGCCGATAAGAATAAAGGCCCCTGTTAACCAAAACTAACTTATGAAAAATCTAACTTCGAAAATCCTTGTAAATTTACTTTGAATTCATCCTTCCCGGTGTTAAGGATCATGTAATCATTTATTAAAGCACCGTTAAAGAAATCAGCTTAAATATTTCAAAGAAAGTATAAACAGAGCATACACAACTGTTGTGGCAAAAATCCCTTTCGCGGTTTTATCACTCCCTTCATTTATATACATGGTGAAGAAAAAAGCATTCATCATCAGAGATACGGTAAGACCCGCGGTAAGAAGACTGTGCCCCGGCTGATAATATATAAACTGGATAACTTCCTTAAAACTCAACATGCCGAATTTGTAGAATTTCATCAGAACCAATCCCGCGAGCGGCGCTAAAAAACCAATAATACAACCAAATAAAAAATTATCTTTTTTAAACATTTAACCGAATAGTTTACTTTTTTCCAGGTCTGCCTTCAGTTTATAATTCGTAAGGTCAAACTGAACAGGAACCACACTTACATAATTATTCTTCAGCGCCCATACATCCGTGTCCTTTGATTTATCAAAATTTTGAAATTCACCGGTGAGCCAGTAATATTTTTTCTTGTGCGGATCAGTACGCTCAGTAAATTTCTCCTCATATTTTGCATATGCCTGCTTGCATATTTTTATCCCTTTGATCTGTTCCATAGTGCCGCCGGGTATATTTACATTAAGCAGAAGATGCTTGTCTAATTTCTTTTTCATTACTCCCTGTACAATAGTTGATACAATTTGTTTGGCAGCGGAGAGATCAGCATCATAACTGTAATCCATCATG
>JBGTJG010000175.1:0-3469 GCA_041745235.1 Ferruginibacter sp.
TTCAATAAAATTAAAACAAATGTAGAATGGCTGCAAAAAAATTCAGACAGGGAGTACAGTCTTAATCTTAAACAATATGATATTGATCAAAAGCAAATGAAAAGTGTTTTTAAACAAATAGAGGATGCATATAAGCTTGCAAAACCGATGGATGTAAAGAATATTGCTGCAGATACAACAGATGCAAACCGAACAAAAGAGAAGACAGAAAGGAACCAACAATTTGTCAAAAAAGTAGGTGAAGACATTTACATTGATCAGTCGGTGAAAATATTGAACAGAATGATTATCAGTGAAAACATTGCAAAGAAGAATTAAGAGCAGATTTACAGTTGAAAGGCTGCCCTAAAAACATGGCGGCCTTTTTTAATTTGATCAAATATCAGAAATACCTTTCCCCGGCTATTTTCAGATGATGGTACATATGGCCAATGATGATCAGGCCCATTGTATTTACTTTTCCTTCATTATTATTAAATGTCCCTGTTGATTCGAGCATAGCAGGCGTGAATGAATCAAACAAACACCTTGTAGAAACTCTTACTGCAAGCATCTCCATTCTTAGCGATTTCCATGATCTCCTGTTTGTAACTGAATGCTCAGCATATAAATTTTCATCAAAACCCGGTAGGTTTGCGGGGTCTTTCCGGGCAATAGCCAGTGCTCTATAAGTAAAAATTCTTTCTGTATCTATCATATGCTGGAGCATTTCTTTTAAGGTCCATTTACCTGTAGCATATGCATAATTTGATTTTTCCTCTGATATCTCGTTGAGATAAGCATTTAATGCGCCATCCTGTTTTTCGAATGCTTCAAGCAATGAATTCTCCTGAACAAGCGCAGTATAACGGTTAAAGTAGGATTCATACAATGAGGGAGATTCCATAATTATTTTTTTCCAAATATAAATATTGACGGTGTATCTCAACAAAAAAACCGCCGGCGTTTATGCCGGCGGAAGTACTTGGTCAATTATAGAAATTATCCTTTTGCTGTTCTTTTTATCTTAGTTTGAGGAACTGTTACCTTTTTGTTCATCTTCATTTTGTCAGCATATTTAACCGCTTCAAAAGCATTTACAAAACCACCGGTTTTTGAAATATCGCTCAGCAATACCTTTTCTTTCGTTTCAGGATTGTTAACTTTTGTTTTAGACACCACTGCAGATTTTTCAATAGCTTCTTTCAGTTGGAGAGCTGATAGATGAGGATAATACTGAAGCAATAAAGCCGCTATACCTGCCACTACAGGGCCGGCCATAGAAGTTCCGCTTGCAGTTCCGTAAGTGTTTCCGCCAGGTATAGTTGAATTAATGTTTACACCCGGTGCAAATACATCAACTTCTTTTTTACCGTAGTTACTGAAAGATGCAGTAAGGCCGCCATTCTTAAGATCACCACTTGCTCCAACGGTAATAATATTATTTGCCCTGCCTTTCCCGTCTATGTAAAACGGATTGGGGAAATTGTATGTTGTATCTACATTTTTTGAAGAGTTGCCGGCAGCATGTACGAGCAAAACATTTTTAGCCGCCGCATAACGGAACGCATCATCTACCCAAAGTTTTTCCGGAGAAAAATCTTTACCGAAACTCATGCTTATGATCTGGGCACCATTATCAACTGCATAGCGAACTGCATTTGCAATGTCCTTATCATGCTCATCGCCGTCAGGAACTGCACGCAATACCATGATGCGCACATTATCTGCAATTCCGTCTACGCCTTTACCGTTATTTCTTACTGCTGCAATTATACCGGCACAATGTGTACCGTGAAAGGATGTTGTAGACATGAGGTCATTATTACCGTAATTCCGGTCATCGAGGTTACTTTCATCATCCTTCACAATATTTTTACGGTATTCTTCCGGAGCTTTCAAAGCGGCTTCGCCTTTGCGTATCTCACTGCCGAATTGCTCCATTAATTGCTTATTTGTGATTACTTCTGTACTGTTTGCCTTCGAAATATTTACAAGAAAAGCTTTGGCGTTTTTTGCATTGGCATCAGAAGAATTGTACGTTTCCAGATCTTTGTAGGTGTATTCTTCTTTTCCTATTTCTTTACGGATGATAGAATCACCGAGGGTCAATTTTTTAAACATATTTGCCATTGCTGCAGTTTGAGCAGGATTTACATCCGCGGCAATGATTGACTTAGCACGTTCGTATTCTTTTAGTTCTGATTTTTCGGCATCGTTCAGTGCATTTATTGCCGTTTTCCCTTCCCATTTAGTTTTCAGTTTGTGATATACACGGGCAGCCTCATAGCTGTCTACAGTCACGTTACGGCCGTCTTTACCACCCAAAAAATTCCAACCGTGAACATCATCAATATATCCGTTGCGGTCATCATCTATGCCATTGCCCGGTATTTCGCCGGCATTGCGCCATAATACAGGCTTCAGATCTTCGTGAAGGGTGTCAATGCCGCTGTCTATAACTGCTACAGTAACACGCTTGCTCTTTAACTTTTTTGCGTCAATGAGTGCATAGGCCTTTTCAAGGCTGATGCCATTGTAACCTGTGGTGGCAGGATCTAACTGATGCCAGTTTTGAGGAACAGCATCGCCGCCTTTTTGGGCAAAAGCTGAGGCGCCGGTTATTACCAATGCCAGGGAGAGTACAGAAAACTTATTCATTATTTTCAAAATTTATTTGAGTAAAAATATCCTATAATGCATAGGCTTTACTGCCTTTCATCACATTTATGATAAATTTTAATCAGTATTATAAATCAAACTTTATTCCTTGGGCGAGCGGCAACTTATCAGTATAATTAATAGTATTGGTTTGCCTGCGCATATATACCTTCCACGCATCGCTGCCGCTTTCCCGGCCACCCCCGGTTTCCTTCTCGCCACCAAAAGCACCACCGATCTCTGCTCCGGAGGTACCAATGTTCACATTTGCAATACCGCAATCACTTCCTGCATGGGATAGAAAAAGCTCTGCCTCACGGAGGTTATTGGTAATGATAGCAGATGAAAGACCCTGCGGTACGTCATTTTGCATTGCAATCGCGTCTTCAGCTGTTTTGTACTTCATTATATAAAGAATGGGCGCAAAAGTTTCATGTTGCACTATTTCCATTTGATTATCAGCTTCAGCAATGCATGGTTTTACATCCCAGCCGCTCGCAAATCCTTTTCCTTTTATGACTCCGCCTTCTGCAATAAATTTCCCGCCCGCGGCTTTGCATTTTTCAATTGCATTTAGATAATTATCTACAGAGTCTGTATCGATCAGGGGTCCTACATGCATTTTTTCATTCAGCGGATTTCCAATCTTTAACTGTGCATATGCGTGAACAAGCTTCTCTTTAAATTGATTGTATATTTTTTCATGTATAATAAGTCTCCGTGTGGTGGTACACCGCTGACCGGCAGTTCCTACTGCACCGAATACGGCTGCAGTAATTGCAATGCTGAGATCTGCATCCTGAGAAATAATAATGGCATTATTTCCGCC
>JBGTJG010000176.1:0-4869 GCA_041745235.1 Ferruginibacter sp.
ATGGTTTCTTTTTCTAAACCTAAGTCAGCTAATAATTCCGTTTTTGAGGGAACGAGCGAGATGATGCGTTTAGGGATATAATTTAGATCATAAGGGGAGGTTACAAACATTTCCCGGTTATTTACTCAAACTCTGAATAATATCATGCCTAGTAACAATATGATGTGCACCGCTTTCATCCCTGCTCAAAACGGCCCCGTTTTCTTTTGTTATAAAAGCACTTAATCTTTCAACTGGCATATCAAAAGGCACAGAAGGATATGCTTTTTCCATCACCGCTTCTATTTTGTGACTTTTTACATCCGGGCTGTTGAGGATCTTGTCAAATAAACCGTGTGCGGAAATAGCTCCTGCATTTTCTTCTCCTTTAAAAACAGGAATATTTTCAATGTCATATTTCTTCATCAGGTCTATGGCTTCCAAAACGGTTTGATCCGGTGTAACACTGATCAGTTTTTGTGAACCACGACCGCTAACCAGATCCTTAAAAGTTTTTACATCCAGAAAACCTCTTTCCATCATCCACTGGTCGTTATAAACTTTGCCAACATAACGGCTGCCATGGTCGTGAAAAATACAAACCACTACGTCGCCTTCTTTTAATTGTGATTTTAATTGCATCAATCCCTGAAGGCAGCTGCCGGCACTGTAGCCGCAAAACATACCTTCTTCTTTGGCGATGCGGCGGGCCATAACTGCACCGTCCTTATCGGTAACTTTTACAAATTCATCTATGTATTGCATATCATAATTCTCCGGCACAAAATCTTCTCCGAAACCTTCACTGATGTATGGGTACACTTCTTTCTGATCCAACTCGCCTGTTTCAAAGTATTTTTTCAGCAAAGAACCGTAGCTGTCTATTGCCCACATCTTAATATTTGGATTTTTCTCTTTCAGGTATTTACCGGTTCCAACAATGGTCCCGCCCGTTCCTGTGGCTACCACGAGGTGCGTTATTTTCCCTTCTGTTTGCTCCCAAATTTCAGGGCCTGTTTGCTCATAATGGGCAAGCCTGTTGGCAAGATTATCATACTGATTAACGTACCATGAATCAGGAACTTCAGTTGCAAGCCTTTTTGATACAGAGTAGTAGGAGCGGGGGTCTTCGGGTTCTACATTTGTGGGGCATACAATTACTTCAGCACCCACTGCCTTTAATATATCTGCTTTTTCTTTGGATTGTTTATCTGTAGTGGTGAAAATACATTTGTATCCTTTTACACATGCTGCAAGCGCCAGGCCCATACCCGTATTTCCGCTGGTTCCTTCTATGATCGTTCCGCCGGGTTTTATCTTTCCTTCCTGCTCTGCCACTTCAAGCATTTTCAGTGCCATGCGGTCTTTTATTGAATTACCGGGATTAAAGTATTCTACTTTTGCAAGAACAGTGCATGGCAGGTCCTTGGTTATTTTATTCAGTTTGATAAGCGGTGTATTGCCAATAGTTTCCAGGATGTTATTCAGCCACATAAGTTCTCGTTTTTAGTTTGCGAAGGTAATAATTTAAGTGAGGGATTAAATAGCTAAGGATTCATATTAATTCATAATCTCCAGCGCCTTCATGATAAATTTATCTTTTTCATTCAATGCTTCATAAAAGCCGGCGTTACGGAACAATTGCCTCGCAATGGAAGATTTTAACACACCTTCAATAAAGGTTTTTTCTTTGGGTGTTATCGTTTTAAGCGGAATAGAATCCTGCAATGCAAGAGCTTCAAAATATTTCCAGTCATTCTGAGAAATACTGTAGGACTGTATAAATTGTGTGGCAGTTTTGTATTGCGAAAGGTCGGCTGCATTCAATTTATAATATTTATACCCAAAATCATTGAGCGTGCCGCGGCTGTAGATTTTTGCCGTTGTCAAACTTAATCTGGATGTATCGGCTGCAATAAAATGATCCGGGCTTATGCCGCCGTTTCCGAATAGTCTTTTTCCTGCCTGTGAATAATAAATTTTAGAAGTATCATTTTTAACTGAATCAGCAGAGATCATTTCACCATCTGTAAACCTGTTGGATATATCCTCATAATAGGATTTGGTGCCTTTCTTATAAGAGCGCTGTATGCTTCTGCCGATGGGAGTAAAATACCTTGCGACTGTAAGCCTTATCGCACTGCGGTCACTCAGGTCATATTGCTCCTGCACCAGTCCTTTTCCAAAACTGCGCCTGCCCACAATAGTTGCCCTGTCCCAATCCTGCAAAGCGCCCATCAAAACCTCACTGGCACTTGCCGTTCCTTCATCTGCAAGCACGGTGAGTTTTCCTGTTTCAAATTGTCCGTTTCGACGAGCACGGTATTCTTTTTTAGGTGAATGCAACCCTTCAGTAAACGTAATTAGTTTATCACCCGGTAAAAATTCGTCTGCTATCTCTATTGCCTGATCCAGTACGCCGCCACCATTCCCCCTAAGGTCGAGAACGATGTTTACCATTCCTGTTTTTTTCAGGGGCATTAAATTGGTCATAAATTCTTTGTACGTCTGCGAGCTGAATTTATTTAAACGAATATATCCCGTTTGTGCATCGATCATATAAGCGGCATCTATGCTGGTTATTGGTATATTACCCCTGGCCACTTCAGTCATCATTTTTTTATAGCTGCGCAAAATGGTGAGTTTTACAGTGCTGCCTTCGCCCCCTCTCAAAATACTTCTTATTCTTTCGGCAGATGTTTTTTGTCCTGAAATTGTACTGTCACCCGCCATAAGAATGATGTCTCCTGTTTTTAAACCTGCCTTATCAGACGGGCCCCCCGGCAGCACATTCACTACATTCAGACTGTCACTTATAATATTATATTCAATGCCTATTCCGAAAAAATTACCCTTTATTTCGTCATTTATCTGTTGCAGTTCTTTTGCCGGAATAAAAGTGGAATGCGGATCCAGCTTGCTCAGCATAGCCGCGATGGCAGTATCAGTAAGCGTTTTAATATTTACAGAATCTACGTAGCGGTTTTTAAGGAGATCGGTTATTTCCCTTACAGATGATGGCCTTTCAGAATAAAAAAAACTTCTCCCGGGTAATGCATCCCGCATTTTATAACCCATGAACATTCCCGTGATCATTACAAGGCTGAAAAGAAGCGGCAGCCATACCTGATATTTTTTCTGAACCATCTTTTTATATTATCCGCTTTCGCATTTCGGCGAAGATAATTTTTTAAGATAATTTACCGGTGAATGTTTTACCTTGGCTGCACTAAACTTCCTCAATGCATCCCATTCTTATTGCTGACAGCGGATCTACAAAAACCCAATGGTGCCTTATATCCGGCGGGAAAAAGAAGGTGATCTCTACTCAGGGGATAAGTCCGTATTTTTTAAACGATGATACCCTTGGAGAACTGCTGCGTAAGGAACTTGCCCCCAAAATGGGCACTGTACAACCGGAAGAAATATTTTATTATGGTACCGGTTGCAGTAATCCTGATAATATTTCTCTTGTTAAGCGAGGCTTAAAAAAGCTTTTTCCAAAAGCTAAAATAAATGTGCAGCACGATCTGATGGGTGCTGCGCGGGCCCTTTGCGGTGAAGGAAAGGGCATAGCCTGCATACTGGGCACAGGGTCTAATTCCTGTTATTTCAATGGTAAGAAAATAGTGAAAAACAGTCCGGGTTTAGGGTTCATATTAGGAGATGAAGGGAGCGGTTCACATCTCGGCAAAAAAGTCATTCAGTATTATCTCTACAACACCTTTGATGCAGAGCTTATAGAAAAGTTTGAAGCAAAATACCCCGGAAATGCATCGCAAATTCTGGATAACGTTTATAAAAGGCCCCTCCCAAACCGTTACCTGGCAGGATATGTTTCTTTTTTAAGGGAAAACCGCGGCCATTATATGATTGAGAACATTATCGAGGACAGTTTTAATGATTTTTTCTTTACACATATATATAAGTACCGGGAAAGCTGGACGCTGCCGATAAATTTTGTGGGCAGCATTGCGCATGGTTTTAAGGATGTTCTCGCCCGTATGTGCAGTGATTTTGAACTTACGCTGGGAACGGTGATCAAGGACCCTATGGAGGGGCTTATTCGCTATCACAAAAAATAATACAGCCGTTTATCAATAATTATTGGCTTGTGGTTTGTTTTTTGTTAAATTGTACTTCAAATTCGTTAACATTCTAAATACATACTTATGAACTTCAAAATTTTACTCACTGCCGGTTTGGTTGCTTCAGTATTTGCAGCAGACGCACAAAATGCAAACAGGGGATACGCCATTACCGGCGACGGCAACAAAGATTACATGTGGATGAACATTCGCCAGGTAGACCTAAGCACCGGGCAGGTTACCAAAACACTGTTTGATCGTTCGAAATCAAATTTTACTGTTACAGATGTCCTTACAAAAAAGATAAGCGACAACAAATCAGAATTAAATTCTAATTCCTATGCGCCGTCATCTTTTCCTACAGCAACATTTGTAGCTGCGGCGGCGTATGACAGGAGATCTGATAAATTGTTTTTCATTCCTATGCGCATGGGTGAGCTGCGTTGGATGGACATGAATATTAAAAATGAAACACCTTCTTTTTATTCTATAGCAATTCCGGGTTATGAACCAACAGCATCTCAGGATGAGGCGAATAACATTACCAGGATGGTTTTTGCAGCAGATGGTAACGGTTATGCAGTTACCAACGACGGTAACCACATTTATCGTTTTACAACAGGTAAAAAACCTACGGTAACAGATTTGGGAAGCCTGATTGATGCGGAAGAGAACAAAGGTTTATCTGTACACAACAAATGCAGCAGCTGGGGTGGGGATATGATCGCAGAGGCCTATGGCAAACTTTATATCATTTCTGCAACAAGAACTGTATTTACAGTTGATGTGAATTCTCGAATTA
>JBGTJG010000177.1:0-3402 GCA_041745235.1 Ferruginibacter sp.
CGGCATCTGTGCTTTTCCACAATGCGCTGCCCGGACCGCCGCTCTCAAAACTATGCGGCGTACGGCGCACGTTCCATGTACTTGCATATAAGGCAGAAGGATTGCCGGGCTCGGGAACTATTTCAACGGCCCCTGCATTTGGATTGGCAAACAAAACCCTGCGCCAGTTCTTGCCACCATCTGTCGTTTTATACACACCCCGATCTTCATTTGGCCCGAACAAGTGACCTATTGCAGCAACCCATACAATGTCGGGATTTTTAGGATGAATTACAATCCTGCTGATATGCCTTGTATTTTTTAAACCGATGTTTTTCCAGCTGCGGCCGCCGTCTTCGCTGCGCCACATGCCATTCAGGCCTTCACTCACATTTCCTCTTAATGTACTCTCACCTTCACCGGCATAAATAATACTTTCATCACTCTGAGCAACGGAGACAGCACCAATAGAGCCGCCAAAATATTTATCAGAAATGTTTTTCCAATTGCTCCCGCCGTCAGTGGTTTTCCAAACACCGCCGCCGGTGGCCCCGAAAAAAAAGGTGTTTTTGCTTTTGAAACTCGCGGCGACTGTACCGCTGCGCCCGCCTCTGAAAGGCCCTATCTGACGGTATTTTACATTTTTAAATAACACCGAATCTGCAGCTGCTAAAGAAACGCGTTCTTTTTGCGCCTGCACAGAAGTGAGGGTTAATATTCCAATGGCTGAGCAAATGATCTTTTGCATAAAAATATTTAGGTTCGAAATTTACGTCAAAACCCTTCATTAATATGCCGGTGCTTTAAAAAATGTCAATCATTTCGGCATCTTACTCATATCCATATAGAGCATGTTCCAGCGATGACCGTCCGGATCAGCAAAACCGCAACCGTACATCCAACCGTCCTTTTCGCCGGGTTCTGCAAAGACGGTACCGCCCGCGTGCTTTACATTTTTTGCCATTTCATCTACTTCCTCTTTGTTCACCGCAGTGAAAGAAAATAAAGCTTCAGCAAATTGTTTTGTATCGCTTATTCCGGTTTGTGTAAATGATTCAAAAACTTTTTCGGGGAAGAGCATAACCATCACGTTATTATCCCCGGCCTGTATGGCTCCCATGTGATCATTATGCTCATGGGCAGGGTGCAGTCGGAAGAATCCGATAGAACTGAAAAACTTTTTAGAAGCGGTAATGTCTTTTACCGGAAGGTTTATCCAAATTTCTCTTTTCATAAAATTATTTTTAGTACAGCAAATATGATGAAACTATCATTATGATAACGGTGGGTGTTGCGCCATTTTAAGGGAGCAAACCGGCCGCTCCAAATTTTAGATGGGTTAAGATCAGGCGGCTGAAGGAACCGCATGTTTGGGCTTTCCGAATATAGAGTATGCAAGTCCAAGTGAAATAAGTAAAGCCACTACGCTTATTATTCCCAGCCCTGCGTAGTTTCCTATTTTTCCGCCGCCGTTCTCAGTGACTATAAAACCTGCAAGCAACGATGCCAGCCCTGTGCCGGCCTGTTGGAGGCTGCTGTTGAAATTCTGGAAGCTTCCCCTGTAAGCAGGATCCACAACATTGCTTACCATAGCCTGAGAAGTAACCCCGCGTCCTGTAGCTACTGTAAACCAAGCCGCAAAAAGTACGAGTACGATGGGATAGGGTATAGGGGTAAGGTTAGTAATTGTGAGTACCATCGGGAGCGATAGCAATAAACAAACGGTAAATATTTTCATCTTGCCCACCCGATCAGAAATTCTTCCCAGCCAGTTGGCAGATATAAAAGCAGCAATGCCGCCAACCAGATAAATTAGGGGCGTGATCTTTTTGCTGTAGCCCAGATTAAATTCTAAAAACGGATTTATAAATGGGACTATGATAAAATGGCCAAACATGACGAAGCCGGTAAAAAGTAATGCCTTTACATGCCGCCAATCGGAAAACACATTTCTGAAACCGTCCGCACTGATTTTTGGTTTTGCGCCCGGTTGCAGGTGGCCCGCCATTTTAGGAATAAACTTTATTAAAAAAGGCAACAGGAAAAAACCAAGCGTTGCAATTGTTATAAATGGCGCATGCCAGGAGATAAGATTGGAAATGTAAAGGGCTACCGGTATCCCGATAGTAGATGCAATTGCAAACGCAGACATTACAGCTCCCATAGCCCTGCCTCTGCGCTCATAAATAAAGAGGTCTGATACGATAGAAATAACCTGAGCTCCAATGAGCCCGCCGAAAACTCCTGCTATAAGCCTGGCAATAAGCAATACAGAATAAGTAGGAGCAAAACCGCAGGCCATGGTGGCTGATAAAAAGCCTATATAAGCAAATAATAAAACCTTCTTCCTGTCGAAGCCGTCAATGAAAAATGCTGCACAAAATCCGGAAATGCTTGCCGCAATAGTATAGCTGGCAACCAACAGAGAAAACTGTTGCGGAGTTATTTTAAAGTAGGGCATGAGGTAATTGCCAAGAGGCATCATGATCATAAAATCCAGGATATGCGTAAAGTTGAGCGCAGCCAGGAGGAAGAGAATAGTACGTTCTTTCTTAGTCATTGCCGGCAAAGGTATGCAACCAAGTGATGTTTAATATTTGATAATCGCTTGTACCTTTAAAGCTTAACCATTGAATAATAATTATGTCTGATTGGAAAGATAAGTTTACAAAATACGCTGCAGAAATTGATGATAAATGGGATGAACTCAAATTTAATTTCAGAAAGAAACTCCGGTTAAACGATACGATTCAGATAGTTCCTTACAGAACATACGGCACCGCAACAAATCTATATATAAAAGGCCGTGTACTGGAGGATAAGAAAATCGCCGCCGGTGATGAAAAAGATAATATCCTTAATAACCTTGTGAATATGTACAAAAGGTTTGAAAGTGATGAGGTACCGGGAGCAGAAATTAAAATAGCAGTAAATGATGATCATATAACAGCGATAACAGATAAAGAAGGTTATTTTGTTTTTAAGCTTAAGCCTGACACACCGATTGTTAATAAAAACCTTTGGCATCCCATACCGCTGGAAATGATCAGTTCTCCGGTTGCCTTCGAGCCGGGGCTGCAGGCTGTAGCAGAAATAATGATCCCGCCCGCTGATGCAGAATATGGCATCATAAGCGACATAGATGATACCATAGTAAAAACGGGAGCTACAAGCCTGCTTGCTATGAGCAGGGCCACTTTCTTAAACAATGCCCGTACAAGATTGCCATTTTCAGGTGTAGCGGAATTTTATAAAGCATTGCAATTCGGCCGAAACGGCAAAAGAAATAATCCTATTTTTTATGTGAGCAGCAGCCCATGGAATTTATATGACCTGCTGAAAGATTTCCTTGACCTGAATCAAATACCTGCCGGTCCCTTGCTCCTCAGGGATTTCGGCCTTGACCATAAATCTGAAACGGAA
>JBGTJG010000178.1:0-2888 GCA_041745235.1 Ferruginibacter sp.
AAAGCAATGAAAAGTATCACAATTAAAATCGCAATGTTTACCCTCGTTGCATGCATGATAATGAGCAGCTGTAAAAAAAGCAATGATAACATTTTACCTGTTCTTCCTCCGGCAGCGGATATACCTGCATTAACTACAACCGCAATAACTAATATAGGAGGGACTGCTGCACAAAGCGGCGGGATTATAAGTGCACAAGGTAGTTCTGCAATTACAGCAAGGGGCGTATGCTGGGGCACATCAGCATTACCTACTATTGCAAATAATAAAACTACAGATGGTGCAGGCTCAGGATCTTTTACAAGTGTTTTATCCGGGCTCAGCCCGGGCAACACCTATTTTATAAGGGCTTATGCTACCAACAGCGCAGGTACATTTTATGGTAATGAGATTACCTTTTCCACTTTTGTAACTCCCGATGTCTATGTAGCAGGAAGTGGATCTAATGGGACAAATTATGTGGCAACAGTTTGGAAAAACGGCGTAGCAACTCCGCTTACAAATGGCTCTAATAATGCCGAAGCTTGGTCAGTTTTTGTTTCGGGTTCTGATGTATATGTAGCAGGAGCTGAACATAACGGAACAACCCTTGTAGCCAAGATTTGGAAAAACGGGGTTGCCACTGCTCTTACAAACGGCTTAAATAGTGCCCGCGCATTCTCGGTTTTTGTTACAGGTACTGATGTTTATGTTGCAGGGCATGAGTATAATGGGACAAAATTTGTGGCAAAAGTTTGGAAAAATGGTTTATCTGCAAATCTTACAAATGGCGTCAATAGTGCTTACGCTTACTCAGTTTTTGTTTCGGGAACAGATGTATATGTGGCGGGAAATGAAAGTAACGGCATAAAAGCAGTGGCAAAGGTCTGGAAAAACGGAGTAGCAACTTCTCTGACGAATGGCGTGAATAACGCCTTCACGCATTCAGTATTTATTTCAGGTACAGATGTTTATGTATCCGGTGAAGAGTATATCGGAACAAACCATGTAGCGAAAGTGTGGAAAAATGGCGTAGCCACTTCCCTTACCAATCCCTCAAACTTTGCCCGCGGTTTGTCAGTTTTTGTTTCGGGCAATGATGTTTATGTTGGGGGTGATGAGAATTCTTTATCGACAAGCCCTACAGCAAAAGTTTGGAAAAATGGCGTAGCTACTTCTTATACCAATGGCTCTGAGGAAGCAACGGTTTACTCAGTTTATATTTACGGTCCAGATGTTTATGCAGCAGGCGAAGAGTTTAATGGAACAAATTATGTTGGAAAAGTCTGGAAGAACGGAGTAGCTACGGTTTTAACGAACAGCAGATTTATTAACTCCGTATTTGTAAGATGATGTGTTGGTGATTTCATCCTGAGTATTAAATCATATATTCAAAAGCAATTAATCGTCAGAAAGGACTAAATCGGTACTAACCTCATATTTTAAGATTTCTCTGCATTGTCATTTCATATCTTTGTAAAGCAGTCAAAATTGAAGACTTCTAATATCTTCAATCTTAGATTTTTCCCGGGGCCGTTTTGGTTTTGACAGCATAGATCTTTGTAAGTGTAAGCATGTAGTGCGTTGCGTTGTCAGCACTTTAATCTTAAAACGAAAACTTCAAATGGCAATACTTCGTATGCCATGGCTGCTTAATCGATAGATTAACAACCATTAGGGCCGCCGAGCAGGTTTTATTACTGCCAAGTTCCGCCGCCGACATAAAAAAAAAGTGATATGCTGCAACAGAATGATGTGACTGTTGTTTAAGACCATTCATCTACGGAAAATATCGGTTTGTTGCGCTCCTGTATTTTCCCGACAAACAATGCGTAAATAAACATGTAGAAAGCTTACGGCGAATATGTTTGGACACCGGTTCGAATCCGGTCGGCTCCACTGAATTATCCCGTCGCCGTTTGGTGATGGGATTTTTTTTTATTGAAACCTTGTTAACTGTTTTTCACATTAATTATCTCCCCTGCAATACTCACCGCTATTTCCGCAGTGGTGCGACTATGGATAGAAATACCAATGGGAGCATGAATGGCAGACAAAAATTCTTCGCTGATATTTTCATTTCTATAATCTGCAAACATCTTTTCCATCTTTTTTTTACTGCCTAATACGCCGAGGTATTTAAACTTTTTATTCGTCAGGGCTCGCAAGGCAATATCATCCGTGCGATATCCAAAAGTCATAATAACTACATATACATTATCGCCGCTTTCTATTTGTGAACTGATCTCGCTGTATTCATTTACAACATGCTTTTCATGCGCAAAAATGTTTTGCTCCATTGTATTCAACCCGACCCTTTCATCATATAAATAAATGTAAAATTCCATGTCGCTCATCAACTTCGAAAGTGCAAGAGCGCAATGGCCGCCGCCAACTATATGCAGGATATTTTTAAAACCGGTTTTTTCCTTAAGGGTAAATTCTTCTTCTGTTTGGTCGAATTCAAAATTATCCGCTGCGGATATTTCCGAAAAACTGATACCGTTATTCGATAACTCCAGCGTACCCTTTTTATTATTTTTTTCCGAAGAAATTATTTGTTTGATAAAGGGAATGTCTTTATCCTGTATGTGGTAAAGAAATATGGTTTGTTCACCTGAACATATCATGCCGCTTTGATTTTTGCCGGCCGCTTTATCATGTACTTGCCTTTGAACCTCATGCACTTCATTTCCTTGCTGCAGGCGGGCCTTGGCCATTTCAACAAATTTATGTTCCATGATGCCGCCACCGATAGTACCTTTCATCTCTCCGTCTGCTGCTACGGCCATTTTAAAGCCTTGCCGCCCCGGTGAACTGCCTTCGCTGTGAAGTACATATAAAAGGAAAACGGAGATGCCGGAAGAAAATCTGGCTTCAATAAAATCCCAAACATCTGTATTGATCAC
>JBGTJG010000179.1:0-1575 GCA_041745235.1 Ferruginibacter sp.
TCGCAAACGCCAAGTAAGTCATCAGGCTTGTTCATACTCATAGCAAGTGTTCTTACTTTTTCCAGTGAAGCTTCAATTTCCAGTTCTCTTGTTTTGTTTTCCAGCTCAACTGTCCTTCTTTTAATGGCATCTTTCAAATCCCTGTTTTCTGCACTGATTTTATCAAATGCAAATGCTTCTCCCTGCTCTGTTTTGGCATCGGGGTAAGAGCCATGCTGGTGAACAACCTGCCAGCCTGTTTTACTTTGTTGTATGATGGAGGATAACCTGAATTTTCCATAGAAGGTCCAATCATCTTCTATCTTTATGTAGATGTCGGAAAACTCGTGTGTAAGTATGTAAGGTTCCAATGAAAACACTTCTGTTTTTTTATTTCTTATTTCTGCAGTCCCCACCATCTGGTCTATTATTCTGGTGGTATAATCCATAATTTCTTTCTTGCTGTTCCATACTTCTTCCTCGGTGCCTCCAATATTTTTATAATCATCTGCAATGAATGCTGACCATGCTTGCGTATCGCCGGTAAAATAGGTGTTCCAGTAAGTATCCATGAACAAGCCAATCTCTGCTTCCAGTTCTTTGGTGATAATCATTTGTATAATTTATGCAGGTATAGAAATAATAAACTTTGTTCCCTCACCTTCTATCGTTTCCACTTTTAACTCGCCGCTGTGTGCTTTTACAGTATCATAAGCCAATGATAACCCCAAACCCGTACCCTGCCCTGTAGGTTTAGTAGTAAAGAATGGTTGAAAGATTTTATCCAGTGCTTTCTCAGGAATGCCGATGCCATTGTCTTTTACCGAAATAAAAATTTTGTCGTTGCGCTTCCTTGTTTTTACTGTAACTGTAGGTTCGTAATCCCGTCCGAACGGATCATCCCCGCCTGAATGATCAGATCGGGCAGGCGGGCGGGCTTCGCGGTGTTGTTTTTGCTTTTCAGCTACTGCATAAAACGCATTGTTGATTAAGTTGAGAACTACTCGGCCAATATCCTGCGGAACGATATTAATGTTATCAACGCTTTCATCATATTCTGTTTTTAGTGCGACATTGAATGATTTATCTTTTGCCCGTAAACCGTGATAAGCCAAACGTAAATATTCATCGGTCAGAGCATTAATGTCTGTGAGTTCTTTTTGCCCGCTGCTTGACCTTGAATGCTGAAGCATTCCTTTCACAATAGCATCAGCCCGTTTTCCGTGATGATTTATCTTCTCCTGATTTTTTATAATTCCGGTTGCAATCGTTTTTACTTCCTCTAAATTTCCTTTTTCAATTTCATCCTTCATTTCTAACAGCAACTCTGTATTCACTTCCGAAAAATTATTGACGAAGTTTAAAGGGTTTTGTATTTCATGAGCGATGCCTGCAGTGAGTTCACCGAGGGAAGCCATTTTTTCAGATTGAATTAGTTGGGCCTGGGTAGCTTTTAATGTTGCATAGGCATTTTCGATCTTTATTTTTGCTTTTTGTTTTTGCAGGTTGTTCCGCCATAAAATGGCTGAAATCAAAATCAAAATAAACAAACCGGTTACAAGTGCATATAATTGTATTTTGCTTTTATACCTCGCC
>JBGTJG010000180.1:0-10234 GCA_041745235.1 Ferruginibacter sp.
AATAAAAGACCCGCCAAAACCGGTAGAATAATCCTTTAACTTGGAAAAGAAACGGCGGGTATCATCTTCATCTATTTCGTATGGTGTAATGTTACCTGTAGTGCTTTGTACATATTGTGAAGTACGAAAATCCGGTTGAGATTTAAAGTTGTAAGCAAAGTTCCCGTTCCATGAAAACTTAATACCTTTTTTGGTCAACTGATGCTCTCCTTCCAGCTGGCCGGAATAAAGTGATCGCTGATTAAGAAACGAAGAACGAAGTGAAACCATTTGCAGGCGACCGGTATTGTTCAGCGTCCTGTTTATATAATTATCCTCATACAGTTGGTTAAAGATATTCCTGAAGGAAATTTTCGTTTTACCTTTTACATAGCTCAAATTAACAAGCCCGCCGCCATTAACTGAATACCTGTTCTGTATCTCAGATCCGCTGAAAATAGGCGTTCTTACCTGCTCGTAACGGCCTCTTTCCACGTCACCGTAAATGACCTGGCTTTTTCTGTGATAGAATGAAACAACCGTTCCGAAATTTGCATTGTTTTTGAACTTTTTTACATTTGACCATGTAAGGCCTAAAGTTGTGATCGGAGCTGCCTTAACTGTTTTTTCAGCGTATACATCCCCTTTAAAATCCTTAGTGATGGCGATTTTTTCGGCATCGCTAAGGCTCCTGTATTGTTCTGTTGAAGGAACAGATGCAGGAAGATTCCGCGTGCCGTCATCAAAGCCTAAAAAATCCGTATTGTTACGCTCATTGGTAGTAAAGTCTTTAAAAGTAGATTGGGAATTATATCCTAAAGAAACATTTACAGACAACACATTTCTAACCGGAATATCACGCGTGTTTATTTGCACCAGGCCACCGGCAAACTCGCCAGGCAGATCCGGCGTAGCGGTTTTATTAATGATAACATTATCGATCATTGAAGAGGGAATAATATCAAAAGAAAAGGCTTTTTTATCAGGCTCTGAACTCGGCAAAGGTGCATTGTTCAGCAAAGCCTGATTATAACGGTCACTTAAACCTCTTACTACAACGAACTTATTATCCTGTATACTTGTACCGCTAACCCTTTTCAGAACTTCTCCTGTATTCCTATCCGGTGTGCGTCGTATAAAATCTGCAGCTACACCACTCGAAAGTGCGGTATTATTTTTTTGAAAACTCAGCAATGCGTTGGTACTCTCCTGCCTGCGGGAAGTAGATCTCACAACCACATCAGTAAGGTTTTTAGCTGCAATTTCAAGAACAATATCAAGGTCTGTATTTGATGCTCCTGATATTTCTACATCAGATATTTCTTTGGTTTGATAACCCACTGCGGATGCTACAATTGTATATTTAGTACCCGGAGAAAGATTTAAAGACCAACGCCCTTCAATATTTGTGGAAACCCCTTTTACATTTTCCTTTGTACTTATGGAAACCGACGGGATAGGCTCATTTCTGTCATTCATTACTTTTCCTGACAACACAGCTGTTTGAGCCGAAACCCCAAGGCAACTAAAAATTAAAATTGCTATCGTATAAATTAACCTCATGCGTTTATTATTTGACCGCAAAGAGAACATTAGCATGTTATGGCAACATGAAGCCAAGGTTAACAAATAGTTACCCCCTATACATAGCAGTTGAAATGGGCCTGATTATGGATAGTATTAAGAAATTATTACCAATTACAAACTATCTTTAATAAAATTGCATAACCCTATTTTTGTCCACTAAAAATTACATTTATGTCTCTTAATTCGATAATGAAAATATTCCAACCTAAGGATAGGGTTTTCTTCAGTCTTTTTGAAAGTGTGGCAGGTGAACTTGTAAAAATGGGCAGCAAGCTGAGTGAAATCGTTAATGAGCCTGACTTTGAAATACGAGCAAAATATATTAAAGAAGTAGAGGACATGGAACATGTGAATGATGAGTTTACCCACCGAATTTTTACGGAGCTGGGCAAAAACTTCATTACGCCGTTTGACAGGGAAGATATCCATTCGCTCGCCAGTGCATTAGATGATATCTCTGACTATATCTATGCTTCTGCAAAGAAGATAAACTTCTACAGGGTGGATCCCGATGATATAGGTATCAGAAAGTTCGGAGACCTTATTGCTCTCGGTTGCGGACAGGTTGCTAAAGCTGTAACCGAACTTCGTAATATGAAAAATATGCGTGTGATCACTGATGCACTTGTAGCTATCAACAGCATTGAAAACCAGGGCGACGATATCTTTGATATGAGCATTGAGCGCCTTTTTGCTACGGAGCCTGATGCAAAAGAAGTTATCAAAAAAAGAGAAATATACCAGGTAATGGAAATGGTTACAGATAAATGTGAAGATGCGGCTAACGTTATTGAAAGCATTATTGTAAAGTATTCGTAATCATAATATACTCATTCAGTTTTCCTGATTAAAAGATATTCCCATGGGAGATTTTTCCATATTGCTGATAGCGGTTATTGTACTCGCTCTTATTTTCGATTACATAAATGGCTTCCATGATGCAGCTAATGCTATCGCTACGGTGGTTTCTACTAAAGTGCTTACTCCCTTTCAGGCAGTACTTTGGGCCGCATTTTTTAATTTTGTAGCTTATTTTATTTTCAAAGATCACGGTGTAGGAAAAACAATTGCTAAAACCGTAGAGGGTGCCATCAGTATGGAGGTAATTCTTTCCGGCCTTATTGCAGCCATCATGTGGAATCTGCTTACGTGGTGGTATGGCATCCCTTCCAGCTCCTCACATACACTTATAGGTGGTTTTACAGGTGCGGCTGTAGCAGCTGCCGGTAGCTTCAGCGTGATCAATTCACCTATCATGCTAAAAATTATTATGTTCATAGTTGTAGCACCGGTGCTTGGTATGATCATGGCATTCATCATTTCCCTCTGGTTCTTAAATTCATTTCGTAAAGGCATTCTTCCCAAGATCATCGGGCTTGCTGTAATCATCGGTACGGTTTATTTTTTATCAACCGTAGTTGTTACCGATCCCGCACAACTTAAAACTCATTACGACAGTTACTTTTTAAAAGTGCTTTTTTATTCTACCAATTTTAAATGGCTACTTATCGGATTTATAATTATATCACTGGCAGTGTTTACGCTGTTCCTCAGCAGTCTGAATTATACACAGTCTTCCCGTTGGTTTAAAAAAATGCAGCTTGTTTCATCAGCGGCGTTCAGTATAGGACATGGTGGTAATGATGCACAAAAGGTAATGGGGATCATTACAGTAGCGCTCATCAGCGGGGGGCAAATAACAGATTTTGATCAGATGCCTAATTGGGTACCCCTGGCATGTTACACTGCCATAGCGGTGGGTACTATGAGCGGTGGCTGGCGTATCATTAAAACAATGGGAACAAAGATCACCAAAGTAACTCCATTTGAAGGTGTAGCCGCTGAATCTGCAGGCGCACTTACTTTGTTCATCACGGAAATGCTGAAAATACCTGTAAGTACTACACATACGATCACCGGCGCTATCATAGGTGTGGGTGCCACTAAAAGGCTAAGTGCAGTCCGCTGGGGGGTAACTATTAACCTTTTATGGGCGTGGATACTGACTATTCCCGTAAGCGCCATTTTAGCTGCCATCATATATTATATTGTAAATGCAATCAGCGGTTCATAAGTGTTTTGTTATGACGCTTTTTTAACCTGAAATTCTTCTTTCTTTGCAGGATGAAAACTATTTTGGTTACAGGAGGTTGCGGTTATATCGGATCTCATACTATTGCAGATCTGATAGAAAACGGTTATACAGTTATTTCTGCCGATAACAACAGCCGCAGCAACGAATCTATACTTAACGGTGTGAAAGAAATAACCGGCATCAGTGTTAAAAATTATAAGGTTGATCTCTGTAATTTTTCAGATACTGAGAAAATATTTCAGGAAAATCCCGGTATAAAAGGGGTTATACATTTTGCTGCATACAAAGCAGTGGGTGAATCAGTAGAGCAGCCCTTGATGTACTTCGATAACAACCTGAATTCCCTGATAAATATTTTAAAATGTGCGGAACAATACGACGTTCCCCACTTTGTATTCTCTTCTTCCTGCACCGTCTACGGAAGTCCAAATATGATTCCCGTAACAGAACAAACTCCCTTAAAACCTGCCCAATCTCCATACGGCGCCACCAAACAAATGGGTGAAGAGATCATACAAAGTACTCTACACGGAAAGCCGCAATTGAAAGCAATACTGCTCCGGTATTTTAATCCGGTAGGCGCTCATCCTTCACTTGCAATAGGTGAATTACCGGTAGGGAAACCTCAGAATCTAATCCCTGTAATAACACAAACTGCAATAGGTAAAATGGATACAATGAATGTTTTGGGTAATGATTACAAAACAAAAGACGGCACATGCATCCGGGATTACATTCATGTTTGCGATATAGCTCATGCGCATACACTTGCATTAAAGCGGATGGAGCGAAGTGAGGAGCAGTGTGAAATTTTTAACCTCGGCAGCGGCACCGGATATACGGTTCTGGAAATGATCGAAACATTTGAAAAAGTAAGCGGATGTAAATTGAATTATAAAATCTCGGAAAGACGGCCCGGAGATGTGGAGGCTATATTTGCTAATAACGGTAAGGCGAAAACTGAACTGCATTGGCAACTAAAATATGATAAAGAAGATATGATGCGCACTGCTTGGGAATGGGAAAAGAAATTAAAGAGTAATTGATTTATTTTCCTACTCCTCAATACAGAACGAAAAAAATATTACGCTGTAACGCCGTTATTATAACTTGCAGCACATAATAAATAGTAATATGCTCAGCAAAATAGAAGTTACAGGGAATAAGGATACAAGAAGCGGCTTTGGCGACGGGATATTGGAAGCGGCAAATGAAAACGAAAACATTGTTGCCCTTACTGCCGACCTTGCCGGATCACTGAAACTGCAGGGCTTTATGAAAGCTTATCCGGAGAGGTTTATACAATGTGGTATTGCAGAAGCAAATATGATTGGTATTGCAGCGGGCCTTACTATTGGCGGTAAAATTCCTTACACTACTACTTTTGCAAACTTCAGCACAGGTCGTGTTTATGACCAGATACGTCAAAGTGTAGCATACAGCGGAAAAAATGTAAAAATATGCGCATCACATGCCGGCCTTACACTCGGTGAAGACGGTGCTACCCACCAGATATTGGAAGATATAGGATTAATGAAAATGCTGCCGGGCATGACGGTTATTGTACCATGTGATTATAACCAGACAAAAGCTGCTACAAAAGCTATTGCAAAATATGAAGGTCCGGTGTATTTGCGCTTTGGGCGCCCTGTATGGCCAATATTTACGAAAGAAGAAGATTTTGTAATCGGCAAAGCGCAGGTGCTAAATGAAGGAAAAGATATTTCCATTTTTGCCTGCGGGCACTTGGTTTGGACTGCAGTAGAAGCAGCGAAAATTCTTGAGGCAAAAGGTATAAGCGTGGACATGATAAATATTCATACAATAAAACCTTTGGATACAGAAGCTATTCTTGCCTCGATAAAAAAGACAGGCTGTGCAGTTACAGCAGAAGAACACAACATTATTGGTGGCCTGGGTGACAGCATTGCACAAACTGCAGCAAGGAATTGGCCAATACCGATAGAATACATTGGAACAAATGATACCTTCGGTGAAAGCGGAAAACCTGCAGATCTGTTGGTGAAATATGGTTTGGATGCGGCGCATATTGTGACTGCAGCGGAGAAGGTTTTGGGCAGGAAGGGGTGAGGTGTTTTATAAAATGTAAATTTTATTGGGTAAATTGTATAATAAATTCATTTAAAATATTACATTATGACTTTCAAAAAATATGTAACCACCCCTGTTTTTTCTGGGATTTTTTGGGGGATAATCGGGGGGTTATTTTTGATACTTGCGATATTCATCAGTACAAAAGGTCTTATTCACATAAGCCCTTACCCTCTTATTTTAATCGCTTCCATTATTACTGTAATAAATAAAAACCTAGCCGGAGCGAAAAATATTTTCAGGAGATTATTTACGGCGGGTTTTATTTCATTTTTAATTATGTCTGTAATTTTATCTGCCTATATTTCATTGTTTATCAATCCAAACTCCGGAATTACGCTTTATGGTTATAGTTGGAGATTAGGAGTTATTTTATTAATTGGTTGTATTAGCAGTGTATTATTAGCCCTTCTTGCTAAGCCGGTAAATAAGGCATTAGTATAATGTCAGATAGTTCCGACGCCTTTTTAGAAAAAAGCACCGACAAAGCCGCCGACATGGAACATCGGCGCAAGATCAATTTTAATATCTCCCGCTACAATGCTTCTGTACCAAAAGGAAAAGAACAATTTGATAATATTCACCTTGCCCGGGAGCGTGCAAAGAATACCAAGTGGCGTGCTATAGAAAATCTGGATCAACAGCTTTTACAATTTGAAGAAAACTTTAACCGTCGCGGTGGAAAAGTTCTTTGGGCAGAAAATGCCGCGCAGGCCATTGAAGAAATCGTAAAAATTTGCAAAGATAAAAGTTGCAAAACCCTGGTAAAGAGCAAGAGCATGGTGACGGAAGAGATACACCTCAATGATCATCTTGCAAAGCATGGTATAGAGAGCATAGAGACAGACCTCGGCGAATACATACAGCAACTCGACGGCGAAGCACCTTACCATATTGTAACACCTGCTATGCACAAAAGCAAAGAGGATGTGGCAAAATTATTTCATGAAAAACTGGGCACACCTGCCGATTATACACCTGAGCAACTTACATTGAAGGCAAGGGAAATTCTCCGGGAAAAATATGTGCAGGCAGAAGTAGGCGTGACCGGGGCAAACTTTATCATTAGCGATACCGGAGCTGTAGCTGTTACCGAAAATGAAGGCAACGGCAGGTTGAGTTGTGCTTTTCCAAAAACACATATTGTGATCGTAGGCATAGAGAAAGTCATCCCTTCTCTTACTGACCTTGCTTTATTCTGGCCATTGCTCAGCACTTTCGGTACGGGTCAGAAAGTAACCGTGTACAACAGTATCATTGCCGGCCCGAGGCAAGCAAACGAAACTGACGGGCCGGAAGAAATGTATGTGATCCTGCTTGATAACGGCCGCACAAATATTCTTAAAAATCCAAAACAGAGAGAGAGCCTTTATTGCATCCGATGCGGGGCATGTTTAAACGCATGCCCTGTTTATAAGAACATAGGCGGCCATGCATACGGCGCCACATACAGTGGTCCAATCGGAAGTGTGATAACGCCCCACCTGCAGGGTATGGAAGATTACAAACACCTTAGCTTTGCTTCTTCATTATGCGGAAATTGCACAGAGGTATGCGCAGTTAAAATAAATCTCCATGAACTGCTGTTGGATAACCGAAAAGAATCAGTAGAAGAAGGCCTGACGACATTCAGTGAACGTGCAGCATGGAAATTATGGAAGATGGCAAGCCTGAACAGGAGTATGATGAATATGGGTTCAGGCCCCCTGAAAAATAAACTGGTTAACGGTATTTTTAAAGACTGGACAAAACACAGGGGAAAGCTGGATTTCAGCAAGAAGACCTTTAACGAAATGTGGAAGGAAAGGAATAAAAAATAACCGGGATGCTGCTAATTTATTCATCGAAAACATCTGCAAGATTGCAATACATCTGCAAATACATTTTCTCTGAAACTTTTGGGGTGTCTTACAGCATTACTACAAATGAAAGCGGCTTCGAATCTTACGAAGGCCCTAAAATAAGCTACAGCAAATTAAATTTCAAAGACGCTTATCATATTCAGCCGCATACACTCTTATTCGAAACAGGCATTGTTCCGCAGAAAACGGAGAGCACCTATGAAAATGAAAGTGTTACTTTTTTTCATACTTCCGGTGGTGACCATTCCTTTGATATATTAGCAGCATCTTTTTACCTGATGAGCAGGTACGAGGAATATCTTCCCTATACCTCGGATATGTACGGCCGGTATGCCCATGAGAATTCGCTTGCACACAAAGCAGGGTTCCTGCATGTACCCCTTATAAATTTGTGGCTGAACAGGTTTCAAGTGAGCCTTGCGTCTTGTTTTCCCGTTTTAAAATTCAGAAGTCAAAATTTTAAATTCCTTCCCTCTTATGATATTGATATTGCATGGTCATACAGAGAGAAAGGTATCGTAAGAAATGCAGCAGGTTTTCTGAAAAGTCCTTCGGTTGTTCGGTTTAAGACATTATTTGGCGGACATAAAGATCCTTATGATTCATATGAGTACTTACATACCCTCCACATTGAAAACAGTTTGAGTCCGCATTATTTTTTTCTTGTCGCTAAACAAACCGGCACGTATGATAAAAACATTTTGCCCCGAAATAAGGCTATGCAAGAGCTTATCACAGAACATGCAAATAAATATAACTTAGGCCTGCACCCTTCGTGGAAGAGCAACGATGCGTTCAGCATTTTGCAGAATGAAAAGAATAAGCTTGAAGAAATTTCCGGCAGAAATATCAGCACCTCCAGGCAGCATTATATAAAGTTTCATTTGCCTGCAACTTATCAGAACCTGATAAAATGCGGAATAACGGATGATTACAGCATGGGATACGGGAGTATAAACGGTTTCAGGGCTTCGGTGGCCACATCTTATATGTGGTATGATCTTGCTGAAGAAAAATCTACGATTTTACGGATACATCCTTTTTGCTTTATGGATGCAAATTGTTTATATGAACAAAAACTTACACCTGCAGAATCATATAACGAACTTCTCCATTTTTATCAAATCTGCAGAAAAGTAAACGGCACGCTCATCACCATTTTTCACAATAACTTTTTAGGAACAGATAAAAAGTTTTCCGGCTGGAAAGAGCTTTACGAAAAATTTATTCGTCAGCTTCAGCAATGATCTTCTCTGTACGTTTAATAGAATAATTAACCAGGAAAACTCCTGCGAGTGTGACCACTGATCCCCATAGAATATTTACACTCAGTTTCTCATTGAAGAAAAAGTATGCACCTACCATAGCAATGAGAGGGTTTATATAAGCGTATAGTGATGCAATGGCCGCAGGCAGCACTTTCATGGAATAAATGAATGCTACAAAAGCGAGAAGGGAACCGAACAAGACCAGATAGATTATTACCAGCCATACGGTCTGACTGATTTCAGCGAGAGGAACCACAGGTTGTGTTGCATATGAAATGATGAATAACACGATACTGCCGATCAGCATTTGCCATCCGATGCCGTAATATGGATTTATATCAGTTTTATTTCGTGCTATAAATATCGTAGCTACGCTCCACGAAAGCATGGCGATAAGTGCCATAGAAACGCCTATAAGAAAATTGGGGCCCGTTGCCTGAAACGCATTTTCATAAAAAACAATTGATATTCCCGCTATACCCAATACAAGACCGGCAAAGGTGAGGGCTGTCATCCGTTTACTTTTAAAAAAAACTTTTTCAAGGATCACCACACATAGAGGATATAAAGCGCCTATCAATGCACTGAGGCCTGTCGGAATAAATTTAAGGCTCCATGTACTGAGTCCGTTAGCCGACACGAACATCAGTATAGCCATAAAGAATAACCAGATAAATTGCTTACCCGTAGGTAGCGGTACTTTTTTATATGCAAGAAAAAAAGCAAGAAAAATAATACTGCCTATAAACTGCCTGATAGCACCCATTTGCAAAGCAGGAATTTCATTAACACCAACCTTGCTTACTATCCATGTAGTACCCCATACCACGCTTGTTATAAGAAGTGCGAAATAACCTTTCGCTTTAGAAGTAAGCGCCATAAAGAAATTAATGTTTAAAATGGCGCATACCGCTCATGACCATAGCAAGCCCATTCACTTTGCAATATTCAATGCTGTCCTTATCCCTTACTGAGCCCCCCGGCTGTATGAATGTATCTATACCCGCATTGTGTGCAATACGCACACAATCATCAAAAGGGAAAAAAGCATCGCTGGCCAGCACTGCACCGATGGTATCTGCACCGAACTGCCTTGCCTTATCTATGGCATTTCGCAGCGCATCGATGCGGCTGGTTTGCCCGCATCCTTTTCCGATCAGCTGCATATCTTTTACCAACACGATGGCGTTACTCTTTAAATGTTTGCAAATAACATTTGCAAATTTCAGTGACTCCTGCTCAGCCGGTGTAGTAGCTCTTCCCCCTGCTTCCTGCCACTCTGAACTGCTTCCTTCGTCAGCTTGTTGTACCAGCACACCGTTAAGTAATGA
>JBGTJG010000181.1:0-3674 GCA_041745235.1 Ferruginibacter sp.
GAAAAACAAATTCTGCCCGAAGAGGTATTTGGCGCCGATGCCGCTTTCTTTTGCGGAACAGCAGCCGAAGTGGCAGGCATTCAATCGTTGGATGGAGTTCCATTTACCAAACTATGGTCTGCATCGTTTGGCGCTATTATACAACAGGCTTATAAAAATAAAGTACTGCAAAAAGAAAATAAATCATCACTGGAACTTGCATGAACGAAATAAATAAATATAGCAAGACACTAACGCAGGATGAAACACAGCCCGCTGCACAAGCCATGCTTTACGGCATCGGGCTTACCGACAATGATATGCAAAAAGCGCAGGTGGGCATTGTAAGCATGGGTTACGATGGCAACACCTGCAACATGCATTTAAACGACCTTGCTAAAATTGTAAAACAAGGCGTTTGGGATACTGATCTTGTAGGATTGATCTTTAACACAATTGGCGTAAGCGATGGCATGAGCAATGGCACAGATGGCATGCGTTACTCATTGGTAAGCCGCGATATTATTGCGGATTCCATTGAAACTGTTTGCGGCGCACAATATTACGATGCAGTAATTGCATTGCCCGGTTGCGATAAAAATATGCCCGGCTCTATCATGGCAATGGGACGACTAAATCGTCCGTCAATAATGGTTTACGGCGGCACTATTGCACCAGGCCATCACAACGGGCAGGATCTAAATATTGTTTCAGCATTTGAAGCATTAGGACAGAAAATGGCTGGCACAATTACCGAAGAAGATTTTAAATGCGTAGTAAAAGCATCTTGTCCCGGCGCAGGCGCCTGCGGTGGCATGTACACCGCAAACACAATGGCAGCTGCTATTGAAGCATTGGGAATGAGCCTGCCCTATTCGTCTTCCAATCCTGCAATAAGCGAAGAAAAAAAGAAAGAATGTCTCGCTGCCGGAAAAGCCATTAAAAATCTTTTAGAAAAAGACATCAAGCCAAAAGACATCATGACCCGCAAAGCATTTGAAAATGCGATTACGGTTATTATAGTTTTAGGTGGATCAACCAATGCTGTGCTGCATTTAATTGCAATGGCTAAAAGTGTTGATGTGGCATTATCACAGGATGATTTTCAAACCATCTCTGATAAAGTTCCCGTGTTAGCTGATTTAAAACCAAGCGGAAAATTTTTAATGCAGGACCTGCACCAGCATGGAGGTCTTCCCGCAGTAATGAAATATTTATTGGCGCAAGGGTTTTTACACGGTGAGTGTTTAACGGTGACTGGAAAAACCATCGCGGAAAATTTAGCCAATGTTCCTGATCTGGATTTCAATCAGCAGCAAGTTATTCGTCCGGTAGAAACGCCGATTAAAAAAACAGGTCACCTGCAAATTTTATACGGCAACCTGGCGCAAGGTGGCAGCGTAGCAAAGATCAGCGGCAAAGAAGGTGAATCATTTACAGGCCCGGCAAGGGTTTTTGATGGAGAGTTTGAACTAATTGCAGGAATAAATTCAGGGAAAATAAAGTCGGGCGATGTAGTGGTCATTCGCTACGTAGGGCCTAAAGGCGGACCGGGAATGCCCGAAATGTTGAAACCTACTTCAGCAATAATTGGTGCGGGCTTGGGCAGTTCAGTTGCATTGATTACAGATGGAAGATTTAGTGGCGGCACACATGGTTTTGTTGTAGGGCACATTACACCCGAAGCCTATGATGGAGGAACAATTGCATACGTAAAAGATGAGGATGTAATTGAAATAGATGTTGCAACAAATGCGATCACACTAAAACTAACCGATGAAGAAATTGTACAAAGAAAAGAGCAGTGGAAACAGCCGGCATTAAAAGCGCAAAAAGGAATTCTATTTAAATATGCAAAGCATGTGAAAGATGCAAGTGAAGGTTGCGTTACGGATGAATAAACCCCGCACCCCTAAAGGGGAGTAATGGGATTTCTCATTTAGTAAAAAATTATCAATGCTCGTTGTAAAATAAATGTATATGCAAATCCTTATTGAACCTACAATCTCAAAAACGCTTCAAAAAGCCTCTTCAGGAGTTGGGGGTTTAAGCGGAAGCGAAGCAGTGATGAAAGCTTTCATCGAGGAAGGTGTGGAAACCATTTTCGGTTATCCCGGCGGCGCCATCATGCCCATCTATGATGCGTTGTACGATTACCAGGATCGCTTGCAGCACATTTTAGTAAGGCACGAACAATGCGCTGTTCATGCAGCGCAGGGGTATGCAAGAACGTCGGGCAAAACAGGTGTTGTATTTGCCACCAGCGGACCGGGAGCTACAAACCTTGTTACCGGTTTAGCTGATGCCTTAATTGACAGCACACCCGTTGTATGTATTACAGGGCAGGTATTTGCGCATTTATTAGGCACAGATGCCTTCCAGGAAACAGACATTATTAATATTACCCTGCCTGTTACAAAATGGAATTACCAGGTTACACAGGCCGATGAAATTTCGGAAGTATTGGCTAAGGCTTTTTTTATTGCCGGCAGTGGACGCCCCGGCCCTGTGTTGATTGATATTACCAAAAATGCACAACTTCAAAAATTCGATTACAAAGAATATCAAAAATGCAATTTCATTCGCAGCTACCGGCCCAAACCCTTTATCCGTGAAGAATATATTCAGGAAGCAGCAGACATTATTAACGCTGCGGAAAAACCATTTATAGTTTTCGGGCAAGGAGTAATTATTGGAAAAGCAGAAACAGAATTTAAAACCTTTATTGAAAAAACAGGTATCCCCTGTGCCTGGACCATTTTAGGATTGAGCGCCCTGCCAACCGATCATCCGTTGAACATGGGTATGTTGGGCATGCATGGCAACTATGCACCTAATGTATTAACGAACGAATGTGATGTATTGATCGCTGTTGGAATGCGGTTTGATGACCGCGTTACCGGCCGGTTAGATAAATATGCAAAGCAGGCTAAAATAGTTCACCTTGATATTGACCCTGCGGAAATTGATAAAAATGTAAAAACAACCGTTGCAGTGTGGGGCGACTGTAAAGAAACGTTGCCGTTGTTGACAAAAGCAGTGGAGCAAAAAGTTTACCCGCAATGGATTGAAAAATTTAAACAATTAGAGCAACAGGAAATTGAAAGCTGCATTACCAAAGAGTTACACCCGGTCAGTGAGCAATTAACCATGGGCGAAGTAGTTAATATATTGAATGAACTTACTGGTGATGATGCAGTGATAGTGACCGATGTAGGCCAGCACCAGATGGTTGCTTGCCGCTATGCACGTTTTAAGCGGAGCAAAAGCAATATCACTTCCGGGGGTTTGGGCACTATGGGCTTTGCACTGCCTGCCGCCATTGGCGCTAAGTTTGGCGCACCACACCGAACCGTTGTTGCCGTTATTGGCGATGGTGGTTTTCAAATGACATTGCAGGAATTAGGCACCATTATGCAAAGCGGCGTTGATATAAAAATTCTCATACTCAACAACCAATTCCTTGGCATGGTGAGGCAATGGCAGGAACTTTTTCATAGCAAAAGATATTCGTTTGTAGATATTGAAAGTCCAGATTTTGTACAGGTTGCCAAAGCATACAGAATTGCCGGGAAAAGTATTCTCAAAAGAGAAGAGATAAAAACAGCGTTAAGCGAAATGCTGGATCACGAAGGATCTTATTTGCTGGAAGTCATGGTGGGAAAAGAAAACAATGTGTTTCCGATGGTGGAAGC